>JBCQUC010000084.1:0-7172 GCA_047174275.1 Rikenellaceae bacterium
GAAAAATCGAGAACCTTTGTAATTCACTGTCATATAACACATTATATATATTTAAGTAGTGTAAAATAATTATTGGTGTGTTTTTAAGAGTGCTATTGGAGATGAGATTTTTTGCTATTAAATTGAAAATATAGTGGTTCTATATTGAGATTTAATAGTGAAGAATATCACTCCAAGAGTGCTTTTGAAAATATGGCAATAATTGTTTTTCACTACTTATATATTAGTGTCCGATAAAACTTTTCTAGCAGTCCCATTTGAGATGCGAAATTGAAAATTTCGTCATCCTGAACTTGTTTCAGGATCTCCGCAAAGAATCTGAAACACTGACAGTTAGGGATCCTGAATCAAGTTCAGGATGACGACTCTGGCGAGTCGAAACGAGATGCCAACATAAATCGCAAACTTTTATCGGACACTAATAAACTTGTTCAGGATGACGTTCTTAACGGAATGTATCTCAAGTGGGACTGCTAAAAAGTTTTATCAGAGACTAATAAATTAACATCAAAAAATTGGTTGATATCTATTTATTTACTATATTGCGTTGTGGTTTTTGTTAATTTTGCAGAACAAAGGGTTGTTTGTAAAAAAATCCACAACAAACCAATATAACCAACTAAAACTATTAACCGTCATGAAAAAACTTCTATTTTGCCTATCGGCTCTCTTTGCCGTAGCCTGTACAGAGGGTATCGATGAAGATATTACTCTGAACCAAAACACAGGAGCTGTGAACTTTGATGCTGTTATGACAACCAGAGCTACAGATACCGCCTTCGAGGTTGGTGACGAGATCTCTGTTATGGCTTACAACTCCGATGGCACATCTTATGCAGAGAATGTGCTCTACTCCTACAGTGGCACACTCTTCTCAAGCGAAGATGCAATCTTTAAACAGAGTGCAGATCAAGAGCTATCTTACCTAGCGGTATATCCGTATGCCACTATAAGCGATGAGAAAAAGGTAAACTTCTCGGTGAAAGAGGATCAAAGTATTGAGAGCAACTACACACTCAGTGACCTCCTCTCAAGTTCACTCCCTGCAACAACCAGTATCTCGCCTCAACTTACATTCGAACATATATTATCTAAAGTTGTAATCAATATTGAGTCTACAACCGATGCAGTTGTAACCCTCTACGCATTGACTGATATTGAATACGACCTATCAAATGGCGAGTATACAACATCGGGAGAGTCCAAAGCTATTACAATGGCAAACGATGGTGATACAAACTATAAGGCATTAATCGTCCCTCAAACTATTAGCGCAAATACCACTCTGGGGACTATTCAAGTTGGTGATACTAGTTTTGACTTCTCATTTAACTCTGATATCACAATCTCAAGCGGATATCTCTACACATTCTATGCAACCATTGAGAATGACCAAGTTACATTTAGCAGTACCACAATCAACAATTGGAATGAGGTCTCACTCGATGAGTATCTAGATAACGGTGATGACGACTCCTCTGATTATGATTCTCAATATGAGGAGAATGGAGTTGAGTTTGGAGAGGGTTTCATCGTATTTGAGGCTGATGCAGCAACATATAACCCTGCATACTGGACACTACGCACTCCAGATGACTCAGAGTATGAGAGCGAAGTGACATATGATAGTGGTGTTGGCCCAGTTAATGATAACTATCTTCAGTATATGAGCTACAATGTGATGACTGTACCAACAACAGATAGCGGACTAGAGCATTTGGAGGCTACAACTATCTCATATACATTTACTTGTCGCAAGACTGCAACATACAAATTGGCAGCTAGAATTTATCAGCCAACAACAGAGTCTGACGCATACAATGATTTCTGGTTGTCGGTAGAGGGTAACTTCACATCTGGATACGAAACTTCATGCCCAACAGAGGCACTACAGACAAGAGAGAAGTTCTATGGTCGCGGAGTAAGCAAATGGGGTGTAGCTAATACTTTAGAGTTTGAGTATAATGGAAGTAGTTCAACTGCTAATCCATCTTATATCCTTACTGAGGGAGAAGAGTATACATTTAAAATTGCAGGACGCACAAAATATGCATGTATTGACTACTTGATACTATACACTTCGGAGTCACCAGTATCGACAGCGGTAGACACCGATATTGCAGCGATGAATCCAGCCTATTATCGTCCAAATGGTCCTACAACACTATCGAAATATGTAGCACTCATTGACTTCGAGATGATGTATCTTTCGGGAGCTGGCGACACAAAGACATTGGAGTATCAGACATATCCATCCATCGCTCTAGACCACACTGTTGTATGGTCATCAAGTGATGAGAGTGTTATGACAGTGGATCAATCTGGTAATATCACAGGTGTCTCTAATGGATCTGCATATGTAACAGCAAGATCGGCTGATGGATATGCAGTAACAGAGAATCTAGTGGAGGTAGGTAAATATATCCAGACGTTTGACAACTTTACGGGTGGCACATCATACCTAACTGATAATGGTGTTCTATGGAGTTTTGATGCGACAGCATCGTCAAATACCTATATGAATGAGACTAAATCGTTGTCTCTCTATAAAAATAGTAGTATGACGGCGACTGTTACAGATGGTATATCGAGCATAAGAGCTGAATATACTCGTCTGTACAATATCACAATCGCACGTACACTTGAGGTCTATCTCAATGGAGAGTTAAGGTATAGCCACGATTTTAGTGATGCTGCGCAATATGAGTTTGAACTTACAGATCTAAACATTAGTGGCGAGTGCACAATTGAGATTAAAAATGCAACGATCAACAGTAATGCCTCTTATAACTGCTATATAGCGATTGATAATCTAATCTGGACACCTTACCAAGAGTAAGAAATTCGCACTATATACAATAGAAAATTAAGAGATCCGATTTCAGAAAAATTCTGAGGTCGGATCTCTTAATTTTTGATTATTAGTGTCCGATAAAAGTTTACAATTTATGTTGGCAGCTCGTTTCGACTCTGAAAGAGTCGTCATCCTGAACTTGTTTCAGGATCCCTAACTATCAGAGTTTCAGGTTATTTGCTGAGATCCTGAAACAAGTTCAGGATGACGAAATTTTCAATTTCGTATCTCAAATGGGACTGCTAATAAAAGTAAGCCCCTATTTTATAAAACCTTTGTAAGTCGCTATAATTGTGATTATTACAAAGGTTAAAAAATATTTTATCGGACACTAATAAATCAAGTTCAGGATGACGACTCAGGCGAGTCGAAACGAGATGCCAACATAAATCGCAAAGTTTTATCGTACACTAATAATTTTTGATATGAGTTTATTACTCTTCGATGCGAATGATCTTTGCACCCAAGGCATTAAGGCGTTTGTCGATATCTTTGTAGCCTCTATCTATCTGCTCGATGTTTTGAATGGTGCTTGTCCCCTCGGCACTCATCGCTGCGATTAATAGTGCTACTCCAGCTCTAATATCTGGAGATGACATATTTGTTGCTCGAAGTTTTAGGCGATTATCTAGACCTATTACAGTCGCTCGATGTGGATCACATAGAATAATCTGAGCCCCCATATCTATCAACTTATCGACGAAGAAGAGGCGGCTCTCGAACATCTTTTGGTGAATTAGAGCTGAGCCCTTAGCCTGTGTTGCCACAACCAAGAAGATGGATAATAGGTCGGGGGTAAGACCTGGCCATGGAGCATCTGCAAAGGTTAAAATCGAGCCATCGATATATGATTCAATGCTATAATTCTCCTGTTTTGGAATGTAGATATCATCTCCTCGTTGCTCGAACTGGATTCCGAGACGTGAAAATTGATACGGAATAACCCCCAGATTATCAAATGAGACATTTTTAATCGTTAGCTCCGAGTGAGTCATCGCTGCCATTCCAATAAAGCTACCCACCTCGATCATATCTGGCAGCATGGTGTGTGTGGTGCCTCCAAGTTGTTTAACGCCATCAATCACTAAAAGATTAGAGGCTATTCCCTGGATATTCGCACCCATTCTCACCAACATTCTACAAAGCTGTTGAAGGTATGGTTCACACGCTGCATTATATATTGTAGTACGTCCATTTGCCATAACGGCAGCCATTATGATGTTTGCAGTACCTGTAACCGACGCTTCGTCGAGGAGCATATAACACCCTTGAAGATCATTGCCCTCGACTGTAAAGAACTCATCTCCAGCATCAAAGTTGAACTTTGCACCCAACTTCTGAAATCCGATAAAGTGTGTATCGAGTCTTCTTCGTCCAATCTTATCACCACCTGGTTTGGGGATATATCCCATACCAAAACGTGCTAGCATAGCTCCAACAATCATCACAGAGCCGCGTAGTCTACGGCATCGTTTGTTATAATCATCACTGCCCATATAGTCAAGATTGATATCCTTTGCGCAGAGTGTGTAGCTCTCCTCGCCGACCTGTTCGACCACAACGCCCATTGCACAAAGCAGGTCGATGAGCTGCATAACATCGAGGATCTGAGGGACATTATGGAGTGTTACAACCTCTTCGGTAAGGAGTGTTGCACATATAATTTCGAGTGCCTCATTTTTAGCACCTTGTGGAGTTATCTCGCCCGAGAGGCTATGACCTCCCTCAACTTTAAATATTGCCATCTGTTAATTCTCAAAATATTAATAATAGTATGAAGGTAGTTATTAATGGTTTAAAATGCAAATAATTGTCATAAATTTACGATCTTACAAATTATTTAGTCGAATTATTTCTTAATTTAGAAAATTTCAACTATATTTGCACTCCATTAAATATTGATAACAATAAAATAAAAATAGGATTATGTCAACAAAGAGAACTTACCAGCCTTCACGCAGAAAGCGTATCAACAAGCATGGATTCCGTACACGTATGGCAACTGCGAATGGTCGCAAGGTACTTGCTTCACGTCGTGCAAAGGGTCGCAAGAAACTTTGCGTATCTTGCGAGTCAACATTTAAGTACGCTTAATTTGAAAGCCTCTTTTAGAGGGGTTGATAATTAGTCGCTTATATGTAATAAAATTTAAGCAGATTCTAAAAGGGGGAGAGTTAACTATTCTCGCCCTTTTCTGTGTGTTTATTGGAGTTCACTGAGCCACTGAAATATTCTGCTGTATGTCTCTTCGCGAGCTTTTTTGTTTGAGAGCACAAGATCATGAAGCCCATCTTTGATCTGGGCATGTGTTACATCTGCACCTAGCTGAGAGCCATACTTCTTGATATCGACAACATCTAGAACAGAGTCTGAGATCTGATACTCTGGACTCCATTCGGAGTTGTTATAGCTTTTGTCGGAGTAGATAAGTAGGATTGGTATTTCGATATTGCATCCTGCTTGAACAGATTTTTGAGCGGTGTGGATTGCGCGAATCCAACCTGCTGTTATTGGAGTGGAGTATTTTAGCTTAAGCGTTGCATCAAAATCCCACTCTCCATGATAATCTTTGTGGATGGATTCGAAGTAGGCGGATGAACCTCCACCCGATACCTTGAAATTAGGAAAGTATCTACCTATTGTTGATACTATTGGGACTAATACGCTCTCCATAAATCCGCCTAAATTCATATCCAAGAATGGTGAGTTTAGGATGATCCCATCTACGGGAGGTGTATCATTGTTTTGAGTGCCACAATAGTATGATGCAATGAGTCCTCCTGTTGAGTGCCCCATAAGTATCACCTCTTTAGCCCCTTGCTGGCGAACTACCATCAGTGCAGAGTCTATATCGGCGAAGTACTCTTTTAGGTCGCGCACCTCGAATGGAGTCTGTGTTGAGTCGAGTGACCGACCATATCTGCGAAGATCTATGGCGTAGAAGTTGTAGGAGGAGTCGTAGAACCTATTTGCCATATCGGCTTGGAAGAAGTAGTCGTTATAACCATGTATGTAGAGTATTGCGCGGTCTGTATCTAATCGAGGCACTCTATTTATCAGTGTGGAGCGCACACTGCCCGAGTAGTCTTCGCCCATCTCGAAGGTTTGGGTCTCGAAGTTGTCGCCCAATAGTTTGTCTGGAGCTGCGGCAAATATGGTTGATGTTATGAGGAGTGTTGCAAATAGTATTAGTTGTCTCATTGCTTTGTGTTTTAAATATGTGTACATACAAAAATAGTGGTAAAATTGAAAAAATAGCATTGTGATTTAGTTGTATTTGCAATAATTGATGATGTTTTATCGTATAAAGTATAAATTAGTATATTTATGAAGAGAGTATTTTTATTATTAGTGGCTGTTGCAACGGTGGTGACAGCATCTGCATCGGATGTTTTAAACTTTGTGGAGGTTAGTGGAAAGAGTGAAGTAAAGGTCACTCCGAATGAGTTTGTGTTGGCAATCACAATCGACGAGCAGGCTACAAAGGGGCGATATACGGTCGAGGAGGTAGAGAAGAGTATGATCGCAGCACTTGCGAAGATCGGCATTAAACAGGATGCCCTTACAATGAGTGGCATGTCTAGTTTTGCTGTAAGGCGAAAAGATGCCTTGACTACAGCTTCGTATGAGTTGAATCTCACATCAATGAAGCAGCTTGCAGCCTGTTATGAGTCGTTGGAGAATCTAGGGATCACAAACATTCGAATCTCAAAGGCTACAAACTCCGATATGGAGCGATATCGCACCGAGGCTAGAGTGATGGCTGTAAAGGATGCACAGCAGCGAGCACAGCAGATTGGAGAGGCTTTGAATCAGAGAGTTGGGGCTTGCTTCGAGGTTACGGATCGTTCGTCTTATACAAACGAGGCGGTATATGTTGGATTTTCGCAGACGCGTTCCACAGTAGCAAATGACGTAGCAGCTGATCCCGTTGAGTTTCGTGACATTACAATTACATATAACATAAATGCGAAGTTTTTGTTGGAGTTGAGCGGTGACCAACAGGAGATGATTGTGAACTAGAGGGTGGATTTGTGAATGTACCTTTCCAGATAGTCCTACTTGAGATAAGGCTGTCCCAAAAAACGAAAGTTTAGGGCAGCCTTTTTTACGCCCAATAATTGTTTTTCACAACTTATATCCAACAGTTTGTTCGAAAATATTTTTTGTTTTGATAAAATATAATAATTTTGTATCCCGATCGTTTAATATAAGTAGTGGAAAATAATTATTGGTGTGTTTTTAAGAGTGCTATTGGAGATGAGATTTTTTGCTATTGAATTGAAAATATAGTGGTTCTACATTGAGATTTAATAGT
>JBCQUC010000085.1:0-7163 GCA_047174275.1 Rikenellaceae bacterium
CCGAAAGTATCACGTATCTCATATAAACTTCTTATTATTAAGTAAATATACGAAATATTTGCCAATTATCCAAAGAAAATACGAAAAATATCGCAATAATTATTTTGCGCTACTTATATGGAGCAAAATATCAAGGATAAAGATGTGCTTTTGGTCAAAGAGCCAAATGTCGATGAGGTGCGTGTAGTGTCGAATATTGGCGATGATGGTCGACTGAAAACGCTGCCAGCCGATCGTCTCAATGAGTCGGAGTTTCTCAAAATTGATCGTCATGGGAATATGTTGGAGAACTTCTTCTCGAACTTAATGCGTCAGGCTAAAGATCCGTCACATTTTAACTTTTTTAGAGTGCAGTTGGAGGATGTCGAGCAGTCGGCACAGAGTATTTCAAATGTCTATAAAGGTGGTACTGATATAGACGATGAGGTCATTGCGCGTGAATCGCAAGTTCAACCAGAGGATTATGCCAAGGAACAAACTAAAGAGCAGTCTAATGGTTATAAATCACTCGATGCAGAGAAGATTGATTGGTCTCAATTTGAAGCAATCGGACTCAAGCGTGAGCAGATCGAGAAGAGTGGCGCACTCACTGAGATGCTTAACTATCGCAAAAGCCCCGAACTCATGAATCTCTCGATGAAGGTTTGTGATGTAGCGATCAATACGCAAGGGCGTTTGTCATTAAGGGAGATGGCAGATGGGCGAATCATCCCCGTGATACACGCCATCCGCAATGCACCAGAGCTAGATCGACCACTCTACGGCTACAAATTCACAGCCGAGGATAAGACAAATCTTACCACTACGGGCAACATGGGTCGACTCGCTGATATTGTAAATCGCAAAACGGGTGAGGTGACTCAATCGTACATTAGCATCGACCGACTCACCAACGAGCTAATCACCATGCGAGCCGACAGGGTCAAGATCCCAAACGAGATCAAAGGTGTAACACTCACCCCAGAACAAAAAGCTAGCATCAAATCTGGCGAAGCTACATTCATCGAGGGTATGACCTCCAAGGCTGGCAAGAAGTTCGATGCATACGTTCAGATCAATGCCGAGAAACGTGGAATAGAATTTAGGTTCGGGGATACTCAGCGACAAACGCAATCGCAGTCACAAACACAATCCAACGATCAACCCAAAGAGGTGAGAATCCCAAAACGATTGGGCGGTCAAGATGTCACACCCGAAGATCAGCAGAAGCTCAGAGAGGGCGGAACAATCTACATAGAGGGTCTAAAGGACAAAGAGGGCAAAACATACAACGCCTATATCAAGGTGAATAACGAAATGGGCAAGCTCGATTTCTACCGTTACAACCCCAACAAAGCACAATCAAAAGGTGCCGAGGTAACTCCCGACAACGCCTCTCAAACCCAAGTTGCAGTAAACTCAGAGGGTAAAACCAACGAAGCAACCAAGAACCTCAAAGAGCCACTTCAGCAGGGGCAGACCGCACCAAGGGAGGAGCAGCAACAGAAACCAAAGGGCTTAAAAATGTAAAATAGACATAATATGCTTCACATGCGTCAGCCTCGGCTCCTTAGAGCCGTCATCCTGAACGACCCTACACCCGTCATCCTGAACAACCCTACGTGCGTCATCCTGAACTTGATTCAGGATCCCGAAATTGAGCGGTTTGGGAAAATATTGTCGTCGCGGGATTCTGAATCAAGTTCAGAATGACGGGAAAATAGATATAAACAACAAAACAGGGTCAAAGATCCACCACTAAAATCCAGATAATGACAAATCAAATAATGAGAAAGCTAATCATAGCAGAAAAGCCAAGCGTGGCACGAGAGATCGCACAGATAGTAGGTGCATACAATAACGAACAAGGATATATTCACGGAAACGGATATACAGTAACATGGGCATTGGGTCACCTAGTGACTCTCGCAATGCCCGATAGTTACGGAGCAGTTGGTTTCAACCGTGAGCGACTGCCGATTATCCCTACAACATTCAAACTAGCCATTCGACAGATCAAAGGCAAGAATGGCTACCAATCAGATCCAGCAGCGACAAAGCAGCTTGCAATCATCAAGGCGTTATTTGATAGATGCGACAGCATCATAGTCGCTACAGACGCAGGTCGTGAGGGAGAGTTAATCTTCCGATATATCTATAATTACCTCGGCTGCAACAAGCCATTTGAGCGATTGTGGATCTCCAGCCTTACTGAGAGAGCGATCCGAGAGGGTCTCGATAACCTCAAAGATGGTTCAGAGTTCGATAACCTATACCTCTCAGCCAAGGCGAGAAGTGAAGCCGATTGGCTCATCGGAATCAACGCCACACAGGCAATCACCATCGCAGCATCGGAGGGTACATATTCATTAGGTCGTGTACAGAGTCCAACGCTCATGATGATCTACAACCGATATACCGATAATAAAGCGTTCAAATCGAAACTATATTGGCGAGTGAATACAGAGGTGTGGGTAGATGGAAGAAAGGTGACTCTTCTTGCAGATGAGAAGTACGAGAGTGAGGATGCAGCCAAATCAGCCGTTGCAAATATCGGTAATAGTGTAAACATCAAATCCATCGAGTCCAAAGAGACCGTCGAGCAACCACCATTGCTACACGACCTAACCTCACTCCAAAAGGAGATGAACAAACGATATGGCTTTTCGGCAGATCAAACACTGGTGATTGCTCAGAAGCTATACGAGTCAAAGATCATCACATACCCAAGAACAGGTAGCTGCTACATCCCTGAAGATGTGGCGGAGACGTTGGAGGATCTGTTGCACGATCTACAGATTATTGTGACCCACAATAATACGCCATACGAATTAGCACAAAATCCACGATGTGTAAACGACAGCAAGGTGACCGATCATCACGCTCTACTGCTCAATGAGGGTTTCAACTTCGATGATCTCACACAGGAAGAGTCACTCGTAGCATTCAGCATCGGGCAACGCATGGTCGAAGCCTTCTCGCCAAGCTGCATCAAGGAGATCACAACGATCAAGGCTACGGCAGGCGACATTGAGCTTCAAAGCACCCACACACGAGTAAAACAGCTAGGCTGGAGAGCGATTTCGGGAGTCGAGGATGATGAGTTCGGGATCGACAACCTAACACCATATATAGATGATGATTTGCCAATCGTGGCGACCAACATCCTCAAAAAAGCAACTACTCCGAAGCCACTACATACCGAAGCTACACTACTCGCCGCGATGGAGTCGGCAGGTCGAGACTTAGAGGATGAAGCGGAGAGAATGGCGATCCGAGATTCAGGGATCGGCACCCCAGCCACACGTGCAGCGATCATCGAGACACTATTCAACCGTGACTACATCCGCCGTGAGGGTCGTAACCTAGTCCCAACCGAAAAGGGCGAAGCGGTATGCAAAGTGATTAAGGATAAGCAGATTGGCGATGCTCAGATGACGGGTATGTGGGAGGCTGCATTGCTCACGATTGAACGTGGTGAGCTGTCATGCGAGGAGTTCTCGGAGGGTATCAGAGTGCTCACTCAACAGATCACACGAGAGCTGCTAAGTAGCGAGATCAAACACCGCAGCAACTCAAACCTGATCTGCCCAAAGTGTGGCAAGAGCAAGATGCAGATCTACGAGAAGGTGGCGAAGTGTCGAGACAAGGAGTGTGCATATACCATCTTCAGAAATAAGAGTGGTAAGCAGCTCACAGAGCGAGACATCACCGATCTGATTGAGAGTGGCGAGACTAAACTCATCAAGGGTTTTGTGAGCAAGGCAGGGAAGAACTTCTGTGCCAAACTTAGGCTCGACAAGTCACTCAATGTGGAGTTTGATTTTGCGGATCAGAAAAGATAATAATTTTTAGAGGTGTATTTTTTAGTGATTTTCTGTGAATTTCACTACCTTTGCCACTGAAATCGAGTCATAATGGTTTTGCTGTTACAACTTGGATTTTAGTGGGGCGCACGGTGGGAACATCGTGCGCTAATTTTTACATGGCGATTCTGCTGACACCTCCATCAACTACTAACATCCAATATAACAGATGAATACCAATATAGAATTTTCATTCTACGAACTCTTGTTGCTATCCTTCTTGCGCGAGAGTCACCCCGAATTAGCGGAGAAAAAACGATTCATAAAGGGTCGTGCCACCCAAGCAGCCGAAGCATACGCTAAGGCATTCAACGATGGACTCGACACCCTAGAGTGCCGTGAGATAGCTAATAACACGCTATATGCTGGGCTACACTTCTCACGCCATGATACCATCGTAAATATCTTATGGACAGAGTTTTCCGCTAGTGTAAAGGCTGATTATGCCGACGAGTGTGCAATCTATCTTCGTCCATCACTCGATCCCATCTTCAAGAAGTACACGTTATCCGATGACTTCGCCTACACCGCTGAGTATCAGTCATTATACACAGAATTAGTCGGTGCGATTCAGCTAAAGCAGGAGGAAGATGGCAAGTTATAATAAGAGAATCCACCTAATCGACAATATCGCTGCTATTAGGGTTGCGTTTGAAATAGTTAATAATGCAAACTCAGCAACCGCAGAGCAGCGTGCGATACTCCAAAAATATTCAGGTTTTGGAGGGTTGAAGTGTATATTGTCACCTGCTGAAAATGAAGCTGACATTGATAAATGGAGCAGCGACAAGGAGTTGTTTCCATTGGTTCTGGAGCTGAATAACTTGATCCGTGAGAACAGCGGGGACGAAGCTCAATACAAGGAGTATCGAAAAAGTCTCAAAGGATCGGTGATGACAGCTTTTTACACCCCTCAGCCAGTCGTAGATGCTATCACCCACGCCATGCAAAACGCTGGTGTAGAGCCGCAAAAAGTGCTAGAACCCTCGTCGGGACTTGGTGCGTTCGTATCATCTCTCAAAGATATATCGGCTGTCAACAGTTCGATATTCAGCTTCGAGAAAGATCTGCTCACGGGTATGATATTGGGTGCGCTGCACCCCGATGCAAAGGTGAGGGTTAAGGGTTTCGAGCAGATCGACAGCAGGCTCAATAACTACTTCGATGTGGTATCTTCCAACATTCCTTTTGGTGATGTTGCAGTCTTTGATCCTGAGTTTATGAAGCGTGGAGATATGGCGCATAAGATGGCTCGTCAGTCGTTACATAACTACTTCTTCGTCAAGGGTGTAGATACGCTCCGAGAGGGCGGGTTGCTCGCCTATATCACTTCGCAGGGTGTGATGAACTCACCGACAAATCAGCCTATTCGTGAGTGGTTGGTTAAGAATACTGATCTTATCTCTTGCGTTAGATTACCCAACAATCTATTCGCAGAAAATGCTGGTACGGAGGTCGGTAGCGATCTTATTGTCTTGCAGAAGAACACTCTCAAAAAGGAGTTAACACCCCATGAGAATCGTTTTGTAGAGAGTGAAATTCGTCCAAATGGAGCACAGTGGAACAAATATTATAACAATATGAGCCATGTGGCGCAGAGTGATTGGAAACTTGGTAGTGACCCATACGGCAAGCCATCGATCATCCTTACGCATAAGGGTGGAGTCGATGGAATCGCTGCAAATATCACCGATGTGCTCGCACATGACTTTAAGCAGAATTTCAATCTAGCATTATACAATCAGCCTAGCCATCGAGCTGCTGAGGTTGTTGCGCCACGAGTTGTCGAGACTCCTAAAGTAGAGCCAAAGATTGAGATTAAATCTGAGATGCAAAAATCGGAAATAATACCAAAGGAATCGGATGAAGTTGTAAATATTAAAACCTCAATCCAAAGCTCACTATTTAACCTATTCGGGGAGGTAGCAGCAGCGCAGCGACCTAAGAAAAGAGTTACACGACCAAAGCCCAATGTTGAATCAGAACCAAAAGTTGCAGCAAAGCCAAATATTATAGCTAAGAAATCAGAGTCTCAATCGACTCCAGAGACCCCAATAACACAGTTGCCCCAACCACAAGCCACCCCAAAACCAACAAAGCTATGGTGGCAAGAAGATATAGAAAAAGGGCTAGAGCCAAGACCATACGAGCGTCCTACAGGTAGCCACATACGTGTAGGATCACTCATAGAGTCAGACTTCCAAGTAGGTGTATTCGAGAATAATGTGATCGGAGATAAGATCTTTCAACCACTTGATCTACCAAATGATACGCGACAGAAAGTACTCGCATACATAGCCGTAAGAGATAGCTACCACGAGCTATACAACTACGAAAGCTCGCTCCACGAGGAGGATAAATCAGGACGAAGAGCACTCAATATCAACTACGACAACTTCGTCAAAAAATACGGTTATCTCAACGACAAAAAGAATAACGACCTGATACAGATGGATGCTTCGGGACGTGAGATTCTGTACCTAGAGCGCAAGCAGGACAAACAGACCATCAAGGCGGACATCTTCCACCAACCTGTATCGTTCAACCCCAATGAGATCACTGAGGTGAACTCTGCTGAGGAGGCACTCGCAGCATCGCTCAATAGATCGGGAGGTGTAGACATAGAGTATATGGCATCGCTGATAGATGGTGCATCGACTAACGACATCTTGGCAGATCTGGAGGGCAAAATCCACTACAACCCAATGATTAAGAGCTATGAGATAGCGGAAAAATTCATCGCTGGAAATGTCGTATCTAAGGCTGAGGAGGTGGAGAGTTATCTCACATTCAACCCTGACGATGAGCGAGCCAAGGCATCGCTAAAGGCACTCGAAGATGCACGACCAATCCCGATCCCATTTGCTGATCTGGACTTCAATTTGGGTGAGAGATGGATACCATCAAAGACTTATGCTATGTTCGCCACAGAGCTATTCGGAGCCGATGTAAAGGTCATATATAACTCTAGTGCAGATGAATATCGAGTCGATTGCAGCAGTTACAATGCCATTATCTACGACAAATATTGCGTCCGTGCGGAGAGCCGTGAATACAACGGAATCTCACTCATGAAACACGCATTGCTCAATACTACGCCAAACATCACAATGACCATCCACGAGGGGGACAGAGAGGTTAAGGTGCGAGACAACAAGTCGATCCAGATGGCAAATGCAAAGATCGACGAGATCCGAGAGAAATTTACAGAGTGGCTCAATAACCAAAATGAGGAGTTCAAAAACGACCTAGAAAAACGATATAACAATACTTTCAACTGTTACGTAAAACCACAATTTGATGGTTCACACCAGACAT
>JBCQUC010000021.1:0-34904 GCA_047174275.1 Rikenellaceae bacterium
GAGATTTTTTGCTATTGAATTAAAAATATAGTGGTTCTACATTGAGATTCAATAGTGAAAAATATCGCCCCAAGAGTACTTTTAAAAATATGGCGATAATTATTTTACACTACTTAATCGGCTTAGCGAAACTCCAACCTCCAAAGTATCTCTTCGCGTATATAGTTTGCCCCTCCACTTTCGGCTGGCAATCTATCTACAAAACCCTTAATCACACCATCCGAGACACCACCCTTTATTGCCGCAGAGAGCAGAGCTACAACCGCTTTAGGTAGAAGATTCTGCTCTGCCTCTAATAGGTGCAATAATCTATCGGAGTATCTATCTATTGCGATATCTCCACCCTTAGCAATTGCCATCACCGCAGCATAATGAAGCAGTTCGCCATCATAATCCAGCCACCTCTCGACACCCTTGCAGCGACACAACAGAGCGAATGCAAGCTCCTCTGCAACCTCTGAGTTTATAACCCCCTTAGCCCAGAAGTCAAACTCATCATTTGAAACAACCAACTCTGGATCGGCAAGATGAAAGGCTGCCAACTGCAACTCCCTTACCTCCTGTCGATAGAGTAGAGTTGCGAATTTATGGTCTGCCGCTGAATCGTCACTACGCTCCGCACAAGCCTTGGCGCGAACTGTAGCGAGGCTAACACCATAATTAAGACCATATTTAGCACCATAAAAGCGCATAAAGTCAGCTACAGCACCATTTTTTTCACGGCGCATCTCACCCAATAGATAGGCTAAACGAGTATTATGTGACATAAAAACTTTACTTGATTAGAAATGACACGTCGTAACCATACTCAAAGAGTGGAATAACACTGCTTCCCAATACTTGAGTACCATAGAACAGCTCACAAGTTGATCTATCTGCAACTCTGAACATTCGAGATGACTTACCACTCGGAGCTGACGACTCTACACTCTTCTTTTCAGATGGTGTAATCTGCAACAATATTGGCTCTGCCGCTAGATCCGAACTATCAACGACACCCAATTGAGGCGAGTATCGACATACGATATATCGTGTAGCATCACTATCAAGGGCAACCTCGAATGTACGACACTCACGAGTTGTTGTTGTTCGCCCCATAAATAGCTCCAGATATTGCTCTTCATCGCGATCCAGCCTCTCAAGCGCAGCACTTAATCCACCACCAAAGAAGCCCTCACCCAGATCCCCCGATATCATCTCGCGTCGAGTGCGTCGTATCTTAAAGATCTCCCTTGCTGCAACCGCAGCAGCATCCTCAATTGGCAAAATAGCACTCGACGAAACATCAATTGGAAGAGGCGAAACAACGCTCTCCACCTCTTTGCGATCACACACTTTACGATAGATATAGTGATCCTCAGCTGCCAACGCAATATCTGCCGAAAGAATCTTTGTTGAACTCTTTGCAACCAGTGGTGCACGTAGACCCAATAATTTTTGTGCATACCTCGCATAGACTCCAACCGTAACCTCCTCAACCTCGACATTGAGTGTAACAACAAGTGTTGAAGCTGGAGCAACGGCAACCGTTACACCATCCTTACCATCTACGATCCCAATTGGCACAACCTGAGGCGAAGCAAAAATGGAGTAGTTTGGTATAATTGAAAGTGTGAAACAAATAGCTAAAAATAATCTCGACATATAGTTTAAAATTTGGGTTGACGTAAAGGTATGAATTTTAGAGATAATAATCAAAATTTTAGATAAAAATCGCGCGTTAGCTCCCGATATTCCTCTCTATATTGCCCACGCTTCTCACCCTCGATTATTATCTGTTCATGCTCCACTTCGCAAGAACCACCCGACAAAACATACTCACTCATATAGCGTTTAACGGGGAGATCCTCACGACCCAGCACAGCGCAACGTCTCACTAACGAGAGTCTGCCTGCCGCCTCTTGGTCGAATATTTGCGACTCTACAGTTGGCAAAATTAACGCGAAACGTCCATTGGAATGAAGAAGCCTCACAACAGACTCCACCAACTCCGAAAAAGAGAGTTCTGTGGTGTGACGCGCCGTTGTTCGACCCAAATCAGGAGACAAAAGCGAGCCAACAAAATATGGAGGGTTTGTAACTATTAGATTGTATTTATCGTTCGGCTCGAAACTCTTGATATCGGAGTGTATCACCTCTATCCTATCACTCCATGGCGATGCCGATATATTCTCCGAAGCCTGCTCTGCACTCGACTCATCGATCTCAACGGCATCTATTTTGCTGTTAATTGTCCGCTGTGCAACCATCAATGCAATTAGCCCACTCCCTGTTCCGATATCCAAGATACGCCTCTCCGCGCCACCAACGCCAACCCATGCCCCCAACAGAACACCATCTGTGCCAACCTTCATCGAGGCGCGATCATCCTCAACTGAAAACCTTTTAAATCTGAACATATCTATTAATATAGTCTAGTAAAATAGCATATTATTCGCACCCTAAAGAGTTGCTTTTACCGATAGTCACACTTGAGATACGTTCCGTAAGGAACGTCATCCTGAACTTGTTTCAGGATCTCTGCAAATAACCTGAAACTCTGATAGTTAGGGATCCTGAAACAAGTTCAGGATGACGAAATTTTCAATTTCGCATCTCAAGTGGAACTATTATAAAACTTTTACGGATAATATATCTACTTGAAAACGCCTCCAATACCTGCACCAAAGAGTGCAAAATCATACTTTACAGGATCCTGAGCATCGAACTCTCGAAGTTTCGAGGTGAGCTCATCAACCGCCTTCCAATCATTCTGTTTGCGGGTCAAAAGCCCCAATTCGCGAGCTACATTTCCCGAATGAAGATCCAGAGGCATATAGAGTGCAGATGATGGAATTGAACGCCACAATCCAAAATCAACACCATTGCTATCACTACGCACCATCCATCGCGTATACATACACAACCGCTTACAAGCAGCCCCCTTCACAATCGAAGAGAGATGTTTCTCGCAGCGTTGTTGATGAGGCGCAGCAAAAAACTCCTCCCGAAAAAATGCAAATACATCAGGGATTGATCCACTCTCAGCAAACCTCTCTTCGAAGAGCCTACCAACACCTCCATATCTCTCGCAGATCGAACGCAGAGACAATACAAAATCCCTAAAATCAAGACCATTAAATGTCCTATGAACATAGCTCTCCAGACGCTTTAACTCACTATTAGAGGCGTTCAAAACAAACTCCGATGGGGCATTATCCATATACTCCATCATACGTCGCGCGCTCTTCACAATCGCCTTTCTGTTGCCCCACGCTATAGTTGCACTCATAAAACCTGCAATTTCGCGATCCTCACGAGAGGTATACATATGTGGAATTGAGATCGGATCTTCGGCGATAAACTCTGGCGTGTTGAAACGACTATATAACTCCTCCAAAAGCTCCGCTACATCTGTATTGTTTGTCTCTATCATGATAGTTATATTATTACACCGTCTCGCATCACGATCTTTCGATCCGACATCGCCGCCAACTCATCATCATGAGTCACAACAACAACGGTCAATCCCAAACTATCACGAAGCTCAAAAAAGAGTTTATGAATTTCGGTTCGGTTCTTTGAGTCAAGATTTCCCGATGGCTCATCTGCCAATATAACCGCTGGCGAGTTTATGAGTGCTCTGGCTATAGCTACCCTCTGCTGTTCACCTCCCGATAGGGCACTTGGTTTATGGTCTCTACGCTCCGAGAGTCCCATCAAATCTAACAGTTCAGCAGCTTTCGCCTCCACTTCGGATCTATTTCGTCCACCAATATACCCTGGTAGACAGATATTCTCGAATGCCGTAAACTCAGCCAAAAGATTATGAAACTGAAAGACAAAACCGATTCTCTCATTTCGAAAACGCGACAACTCTCGATCTTTCAGTCGACTCAAATCGACACCATCGATCGTGACGCTCCCCTCATCACACGCCATCAAAGTCCCGATAATCTGCAAAAGGGTACTCTTGCCAGCTCCACTAGCCCCAGTAATTGCAACCACTTCGCCGCGAGAGACCTCAAGAGTTACCCCCTTCAAGACCTCTAAATCGCCAAATCTCTTAGCTATACCCTTTGCCTCTATCATGATCTATTAAACTTCTCAAAAATTCGCAGTGTATCTACCGCTTCGCGCACATCGTGAACACGTAGAATCGTAGCTCCTTGCCTCAGAGCCTCCCAATTTAGAGCTATTGTACCTGTTAATGCCTCATCGGGGGTTCTCTCCAAGACCTTATATATCATAGATTTTCTCGACACTCCAACCAACACTGGATAACCCAATTGACAGAGCTTCGATAACCCCTTCATCAGCTCATAGTTCTGCTCCGTACTCTTTGCAAATCCAAATCCAGGGTCTAGAATTATCTCGTTGACTCCAGCTTTTTTTAGCTCATCTACCCTACCGACAAAGTATCCAACGACATCATCAACTATACTCGTATAGTTTGTCATACTCTGCATAGATTGGGGTGTCCCTCTCATATGCATCGCAACATATGGTAAATTATACTTCGCAACCACAGCAAACATCGCCTCGTCAGCCTCGCCTGCCGTTATATCATTTATTATAACGCGTCCGAATCTCTCCGCAGCACGTCTTGCAACCTCCGCTCGAAAAGTGTCAACCGAGACCGCAACATCTTTTGCCAACTCCCTCACAATAGAGACTCCCAACTCAACTCGTCGCCACTCCTCCTCCATCGGAACATCATCTGCCCCTGGTCTCGAAGAGTAACCCCCAACATCAATTATTGTAGCTCCAGCCTCTACAGCACTTTGCACTCGCTGAACAATCGCCTCTCTTTCGGAGGTTCTACTCCCCTCGAAAAACGAGTCTGGCGTGATATTTATTATCGCCATTATATGACGATCCATCAAATTAAGATGCTCCATTAGCTTTGAATGCGATACCTTTGAATATCTGATCCAACCTCTGTGCAGCCCCCTCTAGATCCTCTTCGAAGATATTTACAACCGAATAGTCAGCCCTTTCGTGTAGCTCGTTATCACTCATCTGAGCCGCTATTCGACTCTTCGCCTGATCTACCGTACAACCATCTCGATTTACAACTCTCGTAATTCGCAACTCTTCGGGGGCAAGAACCGCCACCGTATAGTCAATATAGCTCGATAGATCACCATCAAAAAGAATAGCACTCTCCAACAGCACATATGGCACACTATCCCCTTGAGCCTCCGCCCAAGCCAGAAAATCGAGCCTCACCGCAGGGTGAACAATCGCATTCAACGCCTCTCTCTTCGAAGTATCGTGGAAGATCTGATCCGCCAAAAACGCTCTATTTAGAGACCCTCCAAAATAGGCATCTTCACCAAAGAGCTCGATAATTTGAGCCCTTAACGTCTCACTTCTATTCATCAGCTCCTTGGCTCTACGATCCGAATCATAGAGCGGAATACCACTCATCTGGAAATGGTTACAGAGTGTCGATTTTCCACTTCCAATACCACCTGTCACACCTATCTTTAACATACTTTACCTCTCAATTATCCTCTTTATTCTCTCGCTCACCTCAATTGCTGGCAGAGCTGCAACCGACATAACCTTAATATCGCTATAGTGGACAGATATCGCTTTGCTCAACATATCTGGATCTATAACAACATAATCTCTGGAGTCCCCCTCTAAATTCACAATATTGTACTTAATATCCTCCAATGAGATATTGATAGCACCGCCTCGATATATCTTATAACCGATAAGGTTCGAGCCTACACCCTCCACAACACACGACGTAAAGATCTTCTGATCCTCTACTTTGATCTTTACCTCGATCTCGGTGGTGTATGTATAGCTCAACTTTGCAATATACCAAAGCACTAACGATGCAAATAGCATCATCATAAATGGCAGGGAGACGAATCGTCGCACACTCTTGAGTAGAGCGGCGTTTGTCAACTCCGAATATAGGGTCTGTAATTTTACTCTCATAATCGGAGGTAAAGTTATAAAAAAAGGTTGAAATGAGTACAACATATAAAAAAAAATGCACAATAATTTGGAAATAAGGTAGCAATGATCTAATTTTACGACCGAAATGAGACAGCTATCAAATATGACATCACTACGACTGCTCTTCCTATGGTCATGCCATCGGAAGCGGAATGCCGTCTCAATGTAGCCTCACAAAAGGCTCATAAGAGTTTATAGGGTTCTTCCACTTCTTAAAGAAAGTGAGAAGGACTTTTTTCGTTTTATAAATAACCGCGTGTTGCCGTTCAACACGCTACAAAACAAAGAGTTAAACAAAATAATAAACACAATATAACACTATGCAAAACAGATTATTCATCTTTGACACAACGCTTCGTGACGGTGAGCAGGTGCCAGGATGTCAATTAAATACCGTCGAAAAGATCCAAGTTGCACAGGCTCTCGAGACTTTGGGTGTTGATGTTATCGAGGCGGGATTCCCGATCTCTAGCCCAGGTGATTTCAACTCAGTAATCGAGATCTCGAAGGCGGTATCTAACCCAACTATTTGTGCACTAACACGCGCTGTGGAGAAGGATATCACAGTGGCTGCCGATGCACTTAAGTTTGCAAAACACAAGAGAATCCACACTGGAATTGGAACATCGGATTCACATATAAAATACAAATTCAACTCAAACAGAGAGGAGATTATCGAGCGCGCTGTAGCTGCTGTGAAGTATGCAAAGCGTTTTGTAGAGGATGTTGAGTTCTATGCTGAGGATGCTGGACGTACCGAGAATGAGTATCTGGCACGTGTTGTAGAGGCTGTAATCAAGGCTGGTGCTACGGTGATTAACATCCCTGATACTACAGGATATTGTCTTCCTGAGGAGTATGGCGCAAAGATCAAATACCTGATGGAGAATGTGAGCAATGTGGATCGTGCAATCCTTTCGACTCACTGCCACAACGACCTTGGTATGGCGACTGCAAATACCATCTCGGGAGTTATAAATGGTGCTCGTCAGGTAGAGGTTACACTCAACGGAATTGGCGAGCGTGCTGGTAACACCTCTTTGGAGGAGGTCGCTATGATCTTGAAGTGTCACAAACATTTGGGAATCGACACTCAGATCAACACCCAAAAGATCTACCCTACTAGCCGCCTTGTATCATCGTTGATGAATATGCCTGTTCAAGCTAACAAGGCGATCGTTGGAAAGAACGCCTTTGCTCACTCTTCGGGAATCCACCAAGATGGAGTGTTGAAGAATATTCAGACCTACGAGATCATCGACCCTAAAGATGTTGGAATCGAGAATAATTCTATTGTACTTACCGCAAGAAGTGGTCGCGCTGCCTTGAACAACCGCTTTGAGTTGTTGGGTGTTAAGGTATCCCCAGAGCGTTTGAGCACCGTTTATGAGGAGTTTTTGGTGCTTGCAGACTCTAAAAAGGAGATCGAGGATGATGATATCTTAGCATTGGTTGGTGAGAGTCGCGCTAAAGATCGCGGTATCAAGTTAGAGTATCTACAGGTTACAAGTGGTGTTGGTGTTCGCCCAGTGGCAAGCATCGGAATCAGCATCCATGGTGTACAGTTTGAGGAGGCCGCTACTGGAAATGGGCCTGTTGATGCCGCAATCAACGCTCTTAAGAAGATCATTTCAAAGGAGATGACACTTCTTGAGTTTACAATCCAGTCGATCAGCAAGGGTAGCGATGATACTGGTAAGGTGCATATGCAGATCGAGTACAACAACAACATGTACTACGGATTTGGTGCAAATACCGATATCGTAGCTGCAAGTTTACAGGCATATATTGATTGTATCAACAAGTTTAAAGACTAAAGTATAATGAATACACTATTTGATAAAATCTGGGATTCGCACGTTGTGCAGATTGTCGATGCCCAGACCCAGCTATACATCGACCGCCTATATTGTCATGAGGTGACTAGTCCACAAGCATTTGCTGGACTTCGTGCACGCGGCATCAAGTGTTTCCGGCCAGAGAGGATCATCTGTATGCCAGACCACAACACCCCAACATTAGACCAAGATAAGCCAATTGTAGATCCAGTGTCGCGCACTCAGGTCGACACTTTGGCAAAGAACGCAGAGGATTTCGGATTGAAGCACTTCGGAATGATGCACCCAAAGAATGGCATTATCCACGTTGTTGGCCCTGAGTTGGGTTATACTCTTCCAGGAATGACAATCGTCTGCGGAGACTCACACACTTCGACTCACGGAGCTGTTGGAGCTGTGGCATTTGGCGTTGGAACAAGCGAGGTTGAGATGGTGATGTCGAGTCAGTGTATCTTGCAGGCTAAACCTAAGAGCATGCGTATTACAATCGACGGTAAGTTGGGCAAAGGTGTTACAGCTAAGGATGTTGCGCTATATATTATCTCTCAGATGACAACTGGAGGTGCAACTGGATACTTTGTGGAGTATGCTGGAGAGGCGATACGTTCACTTACGATGGAGGGACGTTTAACACTCTGCAACCTATCAATCGAGATGGGTGCTAGAGGTGGTATGGTCGCTCCAGATGAGGTTACCTTTGAGTACTTGAAGGGGCGCGAGGGCTCTCCTCAGGGTGAGGCTTGGGATGCCGCTGTTGAGAGCTGGAGGGCACTTTGTTCAGATGCAGATGCAGAGTTCGATAGCGAGATCGTATTCAAAGCTGAGGATATCGAGCCGATGATTACATATGGAACAAACCCTGGTCTTGGAATGGGTATTTCGCAGAGCGTTCCAACAACTGAGGGGATGGATGAGACTACAAAGAGCTCATACCTTAAATCTTTAGAGTATATGGATTTCAAGGAGGGTGAGAGTCTAATTGGCAAGAAGATCGAGTATGTATTTATCGGATCATGCACAAATGGTCGAATTGAGGATTTCCGCGACTTCGCAACGATTGTAAAGGGTCGCAAAAAGGCTGAGGGTATAATCACTTGGATCGTCCCTGGGTCATGGGCTGTGGAGCGTCAAATCCGCGAAGAGGGTCTCGATAAGATCTTCACAGAGGCTGGATTCGAGCTTCGCCAACCTGGTTGTTCAGCTTGTCTTGCGATGAATGAGGATAAAATTCCTGAGAATATGTACTGCGTATCTACATCAAACCGCAACTTCGAGGGTCGTCAAGGACAGGGTGCACGTACACTTTTGGCTTCGCCACTTGTTGCAGCAGCGGCAGCAGTAACTGGAGTAATCACCGATCCTAGAGATCTAATGTAAGAGATAAGGTTATGAAGAAGAAATTAGAGATATTGACATCAAAGTGTGTACCTCTTCCACTTGAGAATGTAGATACAGATCAGATCATCCCAGCGCGTTTTTTGAAGGCTACAACACGCGAAGGGTTTGGAGATAATCTATTCCGCGATTGGCGATATGACAAAAACAACCAACCGATTGCTGAGTTTGTCCTTAACAACCCAACATATTCGGGCGAGGTGTTGGTAGCAGGTAAGAATTTCGGATCGGGAAGTAGCCGCGAGCACGCCGCTTGGGCCATTGCAGGTTATGGATTCCGTGCCGTGGTATCGAGCTTTTTTGCCGATATCTTCCGCAACAATGCACTCAATAACTTTGTGCTACCTGTTATTGTGACACCAGAGTTCTTGGCTGAGCTATTCGCCTCGATAGAGGCTGATCCAGCTACCGAGGTTACAATCAACCTCCCAGAGCAGACAATTACCAACTGCGCAACAGGTAAGAGCGAGAGCTTCTCGATCACCGCCTACAAACGCCACTGCTTGGTGAATGGTTATGACGACATCGACTACTTAATGACTACAACAGAGAAAATAACATCTTACGAAAACAACAGATAAGAGTATGAAATTAAATCTTGCAATTCTACCTGGTGACGGAATCGGGCCAGAGATCGTAGATCAAGCATTAAAGGCTACAAAGGCTGTATGCGAGAAGTTTGGACACGAATTAACATTTGAGTATGGAATCTGCGGTGCAGATGCAATCGATAAGGTTGGAAATCCATATCCAGATCAGACTCACGAACTATGTATGCAGAGCGATGCTGTACTGTTTGGAGCGATTGGACACCCACGCTTCGACAACGACCCATCGGCTAAGGTTCGTCCAGAGCAGGGACTTTTGGCTATGCGCAAAAAACTTGGATTGTATGCCAATCTACGCCCAGTGACAACTTTCGAGTCCCTACTTGACAAATCACCTCTTCGTAGAGAGTTGATCGAGGGTGTGGATTTCGTATGTGTTCGCGAGCTTACGGGAGGTATGTACTTCGGTCGTCCACAAGGTCGTTCGGAGGATGGAAATACAGCGTATGACACATGTGTATATACACGTGAAGAGATCGAGCGCATCGTAGAGCTTTCGTATCAATACGCTATGCAACGTCGCAAAAAGTTGACAGTTGTAGATAAAGCGAATGTACTTGCAACATCACGTTTGTGGCGCGAGATCGCGAAGGAGATCGCACCAAAATACCCAGAGGTAGAGACTGAGTTTATGTTTGTGGATAACGCTGCAATGCGTCTTATTCAGTGGCCAGGATCATTCGATGTGATGGTTACAGAGAATATGTTTGGTGATATTTTGACCGACGAGGGTTCTGTTATCACTGGTTCGTTGGGGCTTCTTCCATCGGCATCTATCGGACTTCACACGTCGGTATTCGAGCCTATCCATGGCTCTTATCCACAGGCAGCAGGGAAGAATATCGCGAACCCTATTGCTACGATTTTGAGTGCAGCGATGATGTTCGAATACGCATTTGACATGCAGGCTGAAGGGGCGTTGATCCGCAAAGCTGTTGCAGAGTCGATGGCTCAAAACATCCGCACCGAAGATATCCAGATCGAGGGGGCAAAGCCTTGCTCAACATCGGAGGTTGGAGATTGGATCGCTTCGTTTATTGCGCAGGCTTAAATCGATCCACATAAAAATAGCCTACCCTTAATCACTTTTGCGATTTTGGGTAGGCTATTTTTTATTATTAGTGTCCGATAAAAGTTTGCGATTTATGTTGGCACCTCGTTTCGACTCTGAAAGAGTCGTCATCCTGAACTTGTTTCAGGATCCCTAACTATCAGTGTTTCAGATTCTTTGTAGAGATCCTGAAACAAGTTCAGGATGACGAAATTTTCAATTTCGTATCTCAGATTGGACTGCTAGAAAAGGTTTATCGGAGACTAATAATTTTGTGACTATCTGTAATATTTTAGCTTAACATCCTCTTTTATGCCACTCTCTGTGGATAGCGTTATGGTTGACTCACCTTGTGCATCACGTTTTGGTTGAATGATTACCAAGGCACGTCCATTGTATGTCTCGATGGTGTTTGCTTGGTGATCTCCAACAAAGGTGTCAGAGCCATTATCTACACCAACAATACGAGTTTTACCATCACATGTGATAGTTATAGGCTCCGCTTTGTCGGTCACAAGAGTACCATTCTCATCGTGAAGCTCAATCTCGATATGGATCAAATCTGCACCATCGGATTTAACCTCCGTAGTTTCAAATGAACAAGAGAGTGCGGTTGTCTCGTTTGATGTGCGAAGAGCATGTCTCGATACCTCCTCGCCTCTATCATTTAACCCAACTGCAACGAGCTCCCCATCCGCATATGGAATCTGCCACAAGATTATATTCTCCTCTGAAAAGTCCGAACGGTTTTTCACACCTAAGCTCTCTCCATTGAGTTTCAATTCAACCTTTGGTGCATTTGTATAGACTTGAATCACGATCTGCTCACCGCTCTTGTAGCTCCATTTATCGAAGGTGTCAAACCACATCCAACGTCTAAGAGGGTCAACTTTAAGAACCTTCTCAAATGAGCCATCACTCTGTAGTTTGAACTCGCTTATATCGGCTGGTGTTGTTACCATATGAGTCTTTGGTGTATCGAGCCAGAATGTCTCGAAGAAGTGTCCGCGAGCTGTTTTGAATCCAGCGACATCAAATAGCGAGTATGTACCACACTTCGCTGGCCATGGCCCATTCTCTCCGATATAATCAACACCTGTCCAAAGGAAGATACCTGCAATATATGGTTTGTCCATCACAGCTGCCCACTCATAATATTGACCAACATTCTCAGAGCCAATAATCGCCTTTTCGGGGTACATCTCATGGTCGACCTCATAGTATGTATCTTTGTAGTTGTAACCAACCACATCTAAAGCGTCGGTATATCCAGAGATTCTTGATACTGATGGCACAACAACCCCCGATGTTACGAGGCGTGTAGTGTCGACCTCTTTAACCCACTTCGTAAGCAGACGTGCAGTCTCGGAGAGTTCATCCTTGCCACCCGAAAGTTCCGCAAATCGTTTTGCCGTAAGCTCCTTGTTCTTCTCTGGTTGACCTGTAAAGACAAGACCCTTATACCCTTTGCGGTCGATGCTCGATGCAAAATAGTATGAATATGTCCACTCGATCTCATTTCCGATACTCCACAATATAATCGAAGGGTGGTTATAGTCTCGTCTTACGAAGTGTTTTAGATCTCGCTCCGCTACCTCATCGAAGTGAGCAGAGTATCCTGTTTGAAGAGAGTCTGCAATATTTGATTTCGAACGCTGTATAATCCACTTACCCTTTGCTACTCTCCACTCATCTACAAACTCATTCATCACCAACAGCCCCATCGTATCACACATCGCCATCATCGACTCCGAGTGTGGGTTGTGAGCTGTACGTATTGCATTAACACCCATCTCTTTTAGCCCCTTCAGACGACGATATAGAACCTTGTCGTAGAGTGCAACTCCGACACATCCAAGATCATGATGGATATTCACACCCTTTATCTTCTCTGATCTACCATTGAGAAAGAAGCCTTTGTTTGGATCAAATGACATTGTCTTTATACCAAATGTTTCGACGCTCTCACTAAGTACCACATCGCCCTGTCGAACTACACTCTGTAGCTCATACATGTTTGGGCTCTCCATACTCCAAAGTTGAGGCTCTTTAATGTCGAGAGTCTCTTCTATTGTGACTCTCTCTCCAGCCTTTATATTGTGCGTTGAGCTGCTATTAGCTACTACAACACTCTTGTAGCTGATTGTCTGGTCGACTGTGATCTCTTGAGCACTCTCAGCGACACTCTGAACATCGCTGCTTATGCTCACTGTCGCGTGATCCTCCCCGACGGTTGGTGTCGAGATAAGAACACCATGTGTTGGTATATATATGTTGTCTCGCACAATAAGATGCACAGGACGATATATTCCACCACCGACATACCATCTCGCATCGGCATAGGCTCTGCGGTCGACTCTTACAGCTATGGTATTCTCTCCAGCTACAAGGTAGGGTGTAAGATCATACTCAAAATCGAGGTATCCATTGGGGAAATTTCCGAGGTCATGACCATTAATCCAGACTTGAGAGTTGTTATATACAGCCTCAAATCTAACCATCACCTGTTTATCACCCATTGATGGTAGCTCGAAACTTTTGCGATACCAACCCACACCACCAGGCAAGAAGCCGTTACTTCCTGCGGTGTGCTCCTGTGTGTATCCCTGCTCGATGCTCCAATCGTGAGGTATGTCTACCTGCTCCCAACTCGAAGAGTTATACTCTGGTTGGTAGAATGGGCTATCCATCTCACCCATCGAGAAGCTCCAATTGTGGTTGAAACTATCAATCGTATCTTGTTGATTGGTGCACTGCACAGCAGCTACAACAATCAACGAGGCGATGAATAATTTTATTAATTGTCTCATAATAGTCGGTTATTTAGTCTTTTTAAAGATATCATCCTCCGACTCGCTCTGCCCTGAAGTCTCCTCTGCCGAGCGCATAGATCCATATTTGAAATCTTTAGGCATAACCTCGTCAGCCCACGATGCACCAACGTTCCATAGCTTCTCGCCATACTCATAAGCTCCAACATCTGGTCTTTTGCCCTTGTAACCCTTCGAGAATCCGTCGATCACAGCTCCAGCATCGATAAGTTTAGAGTTAGCAGCTGGTGTGAAGTTGCGACCCTCAACATCTACAAATTGCGACTCCTCGATAATATAGTTGCTATCGAACTCTGTTCCGATCCACGCCTCTTGAGCTCCCTTCTTCTCGATAACATCGCGAGAGGTGATATTTGCATAGTTATTTACGACACGAATACGCTCAATGGTGTACCCATTTTCCCAACGTCCCATGTTGAATCCGCAATCCCAGATTGTGTTGTTGTAGAAGTTAAAATCTGTGTTATACCAGTTGAACATCAAACCACTCCATGTAACATTCCATACAACGTTGTTATATACATCATACCCCTTGCTGTTGTTGTCGAGATAGATTCCCGCCGCGCGTCCATCAGCATAGGCTGGACCATACGAATCGTGGAAGTAGTTGTGGTGAATCTTTGTCATCTTCAAATCGTCGTTACCTACAGTATAGAATACACCTCCATCATTATTCACTCGCATGCAGTCAAAGACATCGTTATATGCGATCTCAGAGCCTATGCCCGATGTTGAGATTCCATCACGACCACAAGTGTAGATTGTATTATTGATGATTCGAGTCTTTGCACCTCTTGAACGAACTGGATTTGCGTGGATACCAATGCTATTGAAGTATCTGATAACATTGTTATGTATCGTGTAGTTCTCGTTGATATCCGATGGAGAGATCACGATACCACCAGCAAGACCACCCTCGATAAGGTTGTTCTCGATATTTATGTTGCTACCTCTAACAACAATTGTCGCTGTGCCCGATTGTGCACTAATGCCAATCAATCCATCAAGGGTCTGTGAACAGTTCAAGAGTTCTCCATTGCTAACGTTGCAGTAGTTTCCATTTAGGTGAACCTCGCCACCGAAGCATACTAGACCATCAATGTTTATATAGTCATGGTCGACCTCGATTGTTGTAGCTCTTACTCCAGCCTTCACGCTACCATCCTTCGGTGCTACACCTCCTGGGAACATTGCGTAGATTGTCTCCGATTTAGAGTCATAGTACCACTCTCCAGGGGTGTCAAGAAGCTCCAATTTTCCATAGAGGTAGAGCTGTCCACGGTTTTTGTTTCTTAGGACTGTTGGATTGTGTGGAGTGTATGGCCATTGGTTGATATTAACACCCTCGAAGTGGATCTCACCGTTTTTGTATGAGTCGATGTAGCGACTCCAAGTTGTACCAGAGTGTGCACCCATATAACAAAAATATGCACCCGTGAAGTCTACATTCGGAAGCCCTGTAACCTCGAAATGAGATCCCGAGCCACCATCGATCAGGTGTCCATCGAATGTAAATTTATCGGCATCTGTATTGTTTGGCCAGCGTGCAATATCAAGGGGCTGCCCCTCGAAGTATAGTGTGTTGTAGACCGCTTTCGAAGCTAGTAACTTTTTGTTTGCCTTGTAGATATTGCCCGAATGTTTTGTCCATCCAGTTACTGGCTCAGCTGCATCGATCACAACTCTATCATCCTTGTAATTTTTATAGGTAATAGGTCGGCTCTTTGTACCGTTGGATGCAGTCTTGATACTCTCGTAGTAGACACCCTCCATAATCACACACTCATCACCCTGCTTCATGATTGAAGTCGCCTTGGCAATTGTCTGAAATGGTTGTTTTAGTGATCCAACATTCGCGTCATTACCACTCGTTGAGACGTAGTAACTCTTCGCCATAACACCAGATGGTGCAGCTGCCATCATTAAAGCAATGGCTGTTAGGTAGATTCTCTTCTTCATAAAATATTTTAGTTTGGTTGTTTGGAATTTCGGTTTACATAAAAAAGCGGTGCGCCTTTCATAAAATGTGGAGCACCGCTAATATCTTGTAGGTTTATTTTAAACTATTAGTGTCCGATAAAACTTTTCTAGCAGTCCCATTTGAGATACGAAATTTTCAATTTCGTATCTCAAATGGGACTATCGGTAAAAGTAAGCCCCTGATTTTACAAACATATATAACCTACTATATTACAGCGCATTACAAAGGTTTGTTAGATTTTTATCGGACACTAATAATTTTAAACAGTCATTATATCCTTCTCCTTAGCATCGATCAAAGCATCAACCTGCTTGCTAACCTTGTCGATGATCTTCTGAACACTCACCTCGCCATCCTTTGCCATATCCTCTGGCATACCATCTTTCTGAGCCTTTTTGAATAGTTCAACAGCATCGCGACGAATGCTACGCAACACGATACGAGCCGACTCACCCTCACCACGAACCTGCTTTACTAGCTCTTTACGACGCTCCTCTGTGAGTGGAGGGAGCGAAAGACGGATCTGCTCACCATTGTTAGATGGTGTAAGACCGATATTTGAATCTATGATCGCCTTCTCGATAGGGCGAATCATATTTTTGTCCCATGGCTGGATAATTATGGTCTTAGCATCTGGCACTGTGACACTTGCTGCTCCAGCAATAGGTGTGCTTGTTCCATAATACTCCACCATAACAGAGTTTAAAACATTGGTTGACGCTTTACCTGCACGTACATTTGCCAACTCCTCCTCGAAGTGTGCAAAAGCCTTATTCATGCGCTCTGTAGCGTCATCTAAGATTAGTTTAGTCTCCATAAATATATACTTTTTACTTTTTTAATTTGTCACCACTGTACCGATATTCTCACCTGCCATCACTCGCTGCAAGTTACCTGGTGTATCCATATCAAAGACGATAATTCCAAGATTATTCTCTCGGCATAGAGTAAATGCCGTAAGATCCATAATCTTTAGACGACGCTCATAGATCTCATCAAATGTTATTGCATCGAACTTCTTTGCCGTTGGATCTTTCTCTGGATCTGCTGTATAGATTCCATCCACACGAGTACCCTTCAACATAACCTCCGCCTCGATCTCGATTCCGCGAAGTGCCGAAGCTGTATCGGTCGAGAAGTATGGATTTGATGTTCCGCCAGCAATGATAACCACATACCCCTGCTCGAACAACTCCAAAGCCTTTGCCTTTGAGTAGTACTCTCCGATTGGCTCCATGCGAATAGATGTCAACACCTTGACTTTTACACCGTTAGCCTCCAAAGCCGAGTGCAGAGCCAATGAGTTGATAACTGTTGCCAGCATACCCATCTGATCCCCCTTAACACGGTCATAACCCTGCTTCGATCCGCTAAGTCCGCGAAATATATTTCCACCACCGATAACGATGCCAACCTGTACCCCTTGAGCTGCAATCTGCTTAATCTGCTCTGCATATGATTGCAACATATCTGTCGAAAGTCCATACTTTTGCTCGCCTTGCAAAGACTCTCCGCTCAACTTTAGCAATACTCTTTTGTACTTCATAACCTATTTATTATTATTTATTGAGTGCGAAGATAGTAATTTTTAATGGTATTTCCCAACAATTTGGTGTTATCTTCACCAATATAGGCTACCTAATTATTGCCTATCTAAAATATTTCGCATTCTGCTTCATTAATTCACTAATTTATACTACATTTGTGATAGAAATGGATAGCAACTACAAAATATTAGACCAAATAGACTCCCCAGCAGAGCTCAAAAAACTGAGTGCTGAGGAGTTGAACAGCTATTGTAGCGAGCTTCGACAATACATAATCGAGGAGTGTGCAACCAACCCTGGTCACCTCTCATCAAGTTTAGGTGTTGTGGAGCTCACAACAGCTCTGCACTATGTATTCGACACTCCAAAAGATGCCCTAATTTGGGACGTTGGTCACCAAACCTACCCTCACAAAATAATCACGGGGCGACGTGAAGCATTCAAAAACAAACGTCGTAAAGGTGGAATAAGTGGTTTTCCGAAGATCAGCGAGAGCGAGTACGATAGCTTCGGAGGTGGACACGCCTCGGTCTCGATATCGGCTGCTTATGGTGTTGCAAAGGGTGCTCAATTAATGGGTGAAAAGCGACAAGTTGTTGCGGTAATCGGCGATGGATCGATGACTGGTGGGCTCGCTTTTGAGGGACTCAACAACCTAGGAGCTGACCCCGATTGTGATGTTTTGGTGATCCTTAATGATAACCATATGTCAATAGATCACGCCACGGGTGCTCTAAGTAAATACCTATTAAGCATCTCTACATCACAGCATTACAACCAATTCAAACAGTGGTTGTGGCATGGGTTGTCACATACACCTCGACTCCTCAATCTGTTTAGGTCGATCGGTCGAGCCATAAAACGCGGACTCCTCCATAAGAGCAATCTTTTTGAGAGCCTTAATATGCGATACTTCGGGCCTGTTGATGGTCATAACTTACCAAAGTTGGTGACTGTTTTAGCATCATTAAAAGAAATCCCTGGGCCAAAGTTGTTGCACGTCATGACAACCAAAGGAAAGGGCTACGAACCAGCGGAGAACAACGCTGCGTGGCATGCTCCAGGGCAATTTGATGCAGCAACAGGAGAGCGAAAAAAATCAGAGGCACAGGATCGCTTCCAGGATGTCTTTGGTCAAACATTGCTGGAACTTGCTCGCATGGATAGTCGCATTATCGGTATCACACCAGCGATGTTGAGCGGATCATCTCTGAATATTCTTCAACAAGAGATGCCTGATAGATGTTTCGATGTTGGTATTGCAGAGGGGCATGCTGTTACATTTGCGGCAGGGTGTGCCACAACGGGGCTTCGTCCATTTTGTAATATCTACTCTACATTTATGCAGCGTGCATATGATAATATTATCCATGATGTTGCCATTCAAGGTCTACCTGTAGTGTTATGTCTCGACCGCGGAGGATTGGTTGGTGAGGATGGAGCAACACACCATGGCGCATATGACCTTGCATATCTATCCGCTATTCCACAGATGATTGTTGCAGCTCCACGCAATGAGATTGAGCTACGACAGATGTTATATACCGCTCTTATGAGTGGCTCTCCGTTTGCCATTCGCTACCCTAGAGGTGGCGGTGAGGGCTCTGTGTGGCGAAATGTCCCATTTGAGAGTATTGAGATTGGACGCGGCGTATGCCTTCGAGAGGGTGACTCCTCAAAGTTGGCTATTGTAACGATCGGAACAGTAGCCTCATTTGCAGCCGCTGCAATTGATCGATTGGAGAGTAAAATTTCACACTACGATATGCGCTTCGCAAAGCCTCTTGATACAGATATGCTGCGCGAAATCGGTAATAAATTCGACACTGTAATAACAGTTGAAGATGGAGCTCTGCGCGGAGGTGTCGGAGAGGCGATTGCTAGCCTCTTCAATCAAGAAAATATATCGTGTTGTGTTAAATCACTCGGTATCCCTGATCGCTTTATAAACCACGGAACACTCGCAGAACTCCATGAAGAGTGTGGATTTGATAGCGAGAGCATATACAGATGCGCCTGCGAAATTATCGCAAAATAGTACCGTTTCATGTCAAACTTTCATATCTAAGTGTCAAGTCTCTGCCAAAATGGCAGAGATCATCGCTTGGCACACCATTTGATAATATCTACAACAAAAACTTAGAATCTGTTTAAGTTTTTCTGCTTAAAAATGCTATGAGCTATTTTGCTTTGATTTTTGATTTTGATATCGAAGCTAATAGTGGTTCTATTAGCAAGATAGTAAAATCAAAAAGCGAAGTGAAAGAGCCATAGCAGATTAAGTGAGAAAAGCTTAAACAGATTCTTATACAAACTTAAAATAGATATTATAAAAGCTATGAAAAACGGAAAAATTGGTGTAACATCCGAAAACATCTTCCCTGTCATTAAGAAGTTTCTCTACTCAGACCATGAGATCTTCCTTCGCGAGTTGGTCTCGAATGCTGTTGATGCAACACAGAAACTAAAGACTCTATCGTCTCGCGGCGAGGTTAAGGGTGAGCTAGGTGATCTAACAATCAGTGTATCACTCGACAAAGAGGCTAAGACTCTTACTATCACAGATCGCGGATTGGGAATGACAATGGAGGAGGTAGATAAATATATCAACCAAATTGCATTCTCAGGTGCTGAGGAGTTTATGGAGAAGTACAAGGATCAAGCTATCATCGGACACTTCGGACTTGGATTCTACTCTGCATTTATGGTGGCTGAGAAGGTTGAACTTACGACAAAGTCATATAAAGAGAGTGCAAAGGCTGTTAAATGGAGCTGTACAGGATCTCCAGAGTTTGAGATGAGCGAGATCAACGAGGATACAGCACGCGGAACATCTATCGTACTTCACATTGCAGAGGATGCCATGGATTATGCCGAGAAGGGCAAGATCGAGGGTCTGTTGAAGAAATATTGCAAATTCCTACCTATTCCAATCGCATTTGGCAAGGTTCAAGAGTGGAAAGATGGTGCATATGTAGATACCGACAAAGATAATATTATTAATGGTGTAGCACCTCTATGGACAAAGACTCCAAATGAGATCACTGAGGAGCAGTACAAGGAGTTCTACCGCGAGCTATATCCAACAGCTGGTGAGCCACTATTCTCGATCCACCTCAATATCGACTATCCGTTCAACTTGACAGGTATTTTGTACTTCCCTAAAATCCAGAATAACTTCGAGGTACAGAAGAATAAGATCCAGTTGTATTGTAATCAGGTATATGTTACAGACCAAGTTGAGGGGATCGTACCTGAGTACTTGACACTACTACATGGTGTTATCGACTCTCCAGATATTCCACTTAACGTATCACGTAGCTACCTACAGAGCGACTCAAATGTAAAGAAGATATCGAACTACATCACACGCAAGGTTGCAGATCGCTTGCAGGAGCTATTCAACACCATGCGCGATGATTACGAGAGCAAGTGGGATGATTTGAAGATATTTATCGAGTATGGAACACTCACCGACGAGAAGTTTGCAGAGAAGTCAGAGAACTTTATGCTGTGGAAGACAACCGAGGGAAAATACTTCACTGGAGCTGAGTTCACAGAGGCTGTAAAGGAGAATCAGACAGACAAGAATGGAACAATCATCATGTTGTATGTCGACGATCAAGTTGAGAAGCACGCATTTGTAGAGTCTGCAAAGGCTAAGGGTTACGAGGTTTTAGAGATGAATGGTCAGTTGGATAGCCACTATATCAACTACTATGAGTCGAAACACAAAGAGTGTCGCTTCGTTCGCGTTGATAGCGATGTAATCGACAAGCTAATCCAGAAAGAGGAGAGTGTGCAGATTGCACTTACAGATCAACAACAAGAGATCTTGCGCCCAGTATTCGAGAGCCAGATGCCTACCGACGAGAAGATCACCTACAATATCTCATTTGAGGGTATGGCTGCAACAGATGCCCCTGTTATCATCACACAGGATGAGTTTATGCGTCGTATGAAGGAGATGTCGATGACTGGAGGTGGCGGAATGAGTCAGTTCTACGCTCAGATGCCTGATAACTTCACAATCACAGTGAATGGAAACCACCCGATTGTTCTCGATATTTTGTCAAATGTAGAGGAGACATACGGTAGCAAATTGGAGTCGACAACCAAGAAGATCAATGCAGCTGTAGATGAGGAGGCTCGTTTCGAGGAGCTTGTAAAGGATAAGAAAGATGAGGATCTAAGCTCTGAGGAGAAGGCTATGCGCGAGGATCTTTCGAAGAGGGTTGTAACACTCAAAGATGAGCGCAACGAGCGACTAAAAGAGATTGGACGCGACAACTCACTCATCAAACAGATCATCGACCTAGCGTTGCTTTCAAATGGCATGTTGAAGGGTAAGAGCTTGAGCGACTTTATTCAGCGCAGTATTACACTTATCGAGAAGTAATAGGAGAGTGTTGCAAGGCGGCGAAAATTCAAAGATAACGTAGAGTACTCTTCAGTCACATACGTGAGTATGCTCCTTTCAGAGCCCTCTACGCCATCTTTAAATTTTCATCCACCTATCAACACTCTCCATAGCGAAATAATTTCACAAATGATAATGAGGTCAAAAATGGTTATTCATTCGCCATTTTTGACCTCATTACTATTTCAATTAAAGCCCTCTAGACTACCAAGCAAACAATGGGTAGTTTGCCATCATTGCGTTTACATCTGAACGTACAGCTGCGATGTTAGCCTCGTTCTCTGGATCTTGCAATACTCTATCGATAAATCCTACGATTACATCCATCTGATCCTCCTTCACGCCACGTGTTGTGATCGCAGGTGTACCAAAACGCAAACCTGAAGTCTGGAATGGTGAACGGCTATCGAAAGGAACCATATTCTTATTTGTTGTGATATCAGCCGAAACCAACACCTTCTCAGCCAACTTACCAGTCAACTCTGGGAACTTCGTGCGAAGATCTACCAACATCAAGTGGTTATCTGTTCCGTTAGATACGATCTTGTATCCGCGCTTTGTAAATGCCTCTGCCATAGCTGCTGCATTCTTCTGAACCTGCGCCTGATACTCCTTATATGATGGCTCTAACGCCTCACCAAATGCTACCGCCTTAGCTGCAATAACATGCTCCAATGGCCCTCCCTGGATTCCTGGGAATACTGCCGAATTAAAGATCTGTGACATCTTCTTCACAACACCCTTTGGAGTTGTCTCGCCCCATGGATTCTCGAAATCTTTACCCAACAAGATGATACCTCCACGTGGCCCGCGAAGTGTCTTGTGAGTTGTTGATGTTACAACATGAGCATATGGAGTTGGGTTCTCAAGAACGCCAGCTGCAATAAGACCTGCTGTGTGAGCCATATCAATCATAAGCAGAGCACCAACTTTGTCTGCGATCTCGCGCATACGCTTGTAATCCCACTCGCGAGAGTAAGCCGAAGCACCTCCAACGATCATCTTTGGCTTGCACTCGATAGCTTGAGCCTCCATTGCATCGTAGTCGATTTGACCTGTCTCCTCCGAAAGCTGATAACCTACAGCCTTGAAATATTTACCCGACATATTCACCAACGATCCGTGTGAAAGGTGACCTCCATGAGCCAAATCGAGTCCCATAAATGTATCACCTGGCTGCATACATGCGAAGAATACCGCCATGTTAGCCTGAGCTCCAGAGTGAGGTTGAACGTTAGCATACTCTGCGCCATAGATCTTACAAAGACGCTCAATTGCAAGAGACTCAACTTGATCTACCACCTCACAACCACCATAGTAGCGTGCCCCTGGATAACCCTCAGCATACTTGTTTGTTAGGACTGACCCCATAGCGGCCATAACATCCTCACTTACGAAATTCTCAGAGGCAATAAGCTCGATGCCGTGCATCTGACGAGCGCGCTCTTTCTCAATCAAATCGAAGATCTGCGAATCTTTTCTCATAATGATACTATAATTTGTATTAATGTAATTTGCGTTTTTAATGTCGCAAAGTTACTACTATATTTTGTATTTTTTAACAAAAAAGATTATTTTTTCTGTTGTGTAGCCAAAAAGAGGTGACTCAAGCGAGCCACCTCCAAATATATATAGTTTAAATATTACCTATTGCTCATTACCATTGGCAATGAAATACTTCTGCGATTTAATCAAGTTACGCCCCTGTAGAACCATTGTCTTAGTCTCTGTCAACAGATTCAAGTACAACATATTCGCACGAGTCGAAGCCTGCTCTGGATCAGCCTTGATTCTACGCAACTGCTTCTTAATTGCATCTGCGATCTTATCGAATAGCTTATCACGCATATCGAGCACCTGATCAATCTGAGAGAAATCCTTTGATCCCAACATATTATTAATCTTCGCAAATATCTCCTCAACATCATTATTAACGCTCATAAGGTCATGGATCTGCTCCTTCGAAAGACCTTGATGATGATTGCTAATATGATCCAACGCTGGAACTGTGATGTGTACCAGTGTCTTTGCAACCTCATTTATATAATCTACAACTTGAACATAGAAGTGTCCTGATCCAATATTGTAAATCTCCATTTTGCGAAGTGTGATGATTAGGTTATGTTTACGTTCATGTGCAGCCTCGCTAAGCTCATTCGCCTCAACAACCATCTCCTTTAACACCTTACGATTCTCCTTAAACACCGCTACCAATGTGCGATTGTAGATATTGATTGCCTTCTCGGTTGTATTCAAGACATCCTTTGTGCAGTTATAAAGAATCTCATCTGTAGTTCCAGGTTTGAATAGATCAGCAGCCCCAGTATCCTTCTTATTGCCTTTGCCTTTACCCTTAATAAAGTTACTTCTAATAGCGACAAATAGACACATTGCAACTACAGCTATCGTAGCGATCCATCCACCCCACACAAGAACTGAAGAGACAGTTAAAGCGAGTGTAAATCCACACAATGCAGTGAGGAACCAACCCATTACAACTGTGATAACTCCCGTAATACGATACACAGCACTCTCTCGTCCCCAAGCCTTATCAGCAAGAGATGATCCCATAGCGACCATAAATACAACATATGTTGTAGAGAGTGGCAACTTCAACGATGTAGCGATCGAGATTAGAATAGATGCTGCTGTAAGATTTACCGTAGCACGAATAAGGTCATAAGTTTGATCTCCGCGCTCCGCCTCTGGAAGTTGCTCGAAACGCTTCTCAACAGCTGCCTGAATAGATTTTGGCGTTACTAAAGTATATGCGTTGTGGATTGAGATAGCACCCTGAACCAATGCGCGAGAGAGAACAGACGAACTAAACTTCTCTGTTGTATTGTTATTTTGGTTTGCTAGAGTAAGCTCCGTTTGAGTAACATGCATAGCCTTCTTCGAGAAGAATAGTGTGAGCACCATGATAACTCCAGCTCCACCCAACATCCAAAGGTTTGCACGCGCAGGCTCCATAAGTGCCTCCATTGTCATATTCATATCTCCCGTCTGAAGAGCCAAAAGGTATGAGTCGTAACCAGCCAAAGGCACTCCGATAAAGTTTACAAGGTCGTTACCCGCAAATGCCAAGGCGAGCGAGAATGTTCCTGCAAGGATTGTCACCTTCAAGATACGAACCTTCAAAAGTTGAAGGATTCCAAGGATAACAGATGCACCAGCCCAGATCATAAGAAGTGCCAAAACGGTCTCATCTTTAATATAATCCATCACCTCAACTGGGATGAATCCTGTGCTCTTTAGCCCCTTAAAGATCGAGAAGTAGATGATACCAGTGAACGATATTCCGCACCACAAAAATCCTATCTTAGAGAATAGAGCATGATATCTGAACGAGAATAGCAGTCGCGAGAAGGACATAAATAGAAGTCCGAAGAAGAACGACAAGACAACAGAGAGCAAGATTGCCGAGATAATCGCAAGTGCTTTCGCAGTATTGATAAACTGCCCCATATCAACAAGGGTGATCGAGCTATCATTTGCAATACGATATAGAGCAACACCCACAGCTGCACCCAACAGACCAAAGACCATCGAGACAGTTGTCGAGGTAGGGAGTCCCAAATTATTAAAGATGTCGAGCAACAATATATCGCCCACGATCATACCCAAGAAGAGCATCATGATCTCCGAGAAGGTAAATTGCGAAGGGTAGAATACTCCACTACGCGCCACCTCCATCATTCCTGATGATGTCAGTGTTCCAAATAAAATTCCGACAGCTGCAACTCCAAGGATCACCTTTAGGGGGGCGATTTTAGATCCGATGGCGGAATTTAGAAAGTTTACTGCATCGTTAGCAACACCAACGATAATGTCAAAAATCGCAAGTATTCCTAGCGTAATGACGACGAATGTGAAAATTGGACTCATAATCTTTATTTAGTCATAATATTTGTGTGCAAAATAACACTATTGATATTAAAGTTCTGTTAACAAAGTATTAATAAGGGGTTTTTTTAGTCATAAAAATATACCTATTAGTAGGTATTGTTGCCAAGCTCTGGGTAATATACGAAAAAAGATTGTAAAATCACGATATTTATTCATATATTTGCCCCAGCATGCAAAAAAATGAGAGTATAATAGGACGGTTTAAATCGATGGTGGCGGGAGGACTTCTCTTCATCTTTGCTGCGTACTTTATTAATATATCACTATTTTCGCACTACCATATTGTAGATGGGGTGACCATTGTTCACTCCCATTTCTATAGTGGTGACCATGCAGATAATCCAGACAGCTCGACAGCTCACTCAGAAAATGAGATAACTCTGATTCAAGCAATCAGCAACTTTCTTGTCGAGTCACCAAGCGACCCATTTATACTTCGTGTCGCATATACTAATGTAGAGATTCATTTTATAGAGAGCAATGAGAGAATACTCTCTGTTGCTTCATACTCGCACCCTCCACTGCGAGCCCCTCCGATAGAGCTCATTATCGGTTAATTTTCACAATCTATTTTTAATATTAAGGGTGTACTACCCCTAATTGGCACATGCCATAATCTGACCAACATTTTGATCGGAATGGGTGTAATGTGCAGATATTACATATTTTACATAATACAAAAATGAGAAGATTCATTCTATTATCTATATTTATGATGGCTCAATTTGCCATCGCAGCAAACAACGAGTTCTACATTCGCGGTCACGTAATCGATGCTAAAACAGGCGATCACATCCCACATACAACAATCGCTGTCGAAGGCACAACAATGGGTGTTATAGCCGACGATACAGGTCACTTCTTCCTGAATGGCATTGAGGAGGGTACATACACATTATGTGCCTCAATGGTAGGATATACCCCAGTATATAAAAAAGCTGTTGTAAACTCAAAGAAAAGTGAGATGTTGGATATTACATTTGAACTTAGCGAGGATATTATGTCGCTAGATCAGGTTGTTGTATCTGCAAGCCGTACAGAGATCACACGTCGCAATAGCCCAACGATCGTAACAGTGCTCCCTGCAACCCTCTTCTCTGAGGTTGGAGCTCCAACACTTGTCGATGGACTAAGCTACCAGCCAGGTGTACGTGTCGAGGATAACTGCCAAAACTGTGGTTTTACTCAGGTTCGTATCAATGGTTTGGATGGACACTACTCTCAGATTTTGATCGACTCTCGCCCAATGTTCTCAGCCTTGACTGGAGTATATGGCTTGGAGCAGATTCCGGCAAATATGATTGAGCGCGTAGAGGTTATCCGCGGAGGTGGTTCGGCTCTATACGGATCATCAGCTGTAGGTGGTGTTGTAAATATCATCACTAAGACTCCAGATTATAATAGTGCAGAGTTCGCGCACAACCTAAGCATCATCGAGAAGGGATCTTTGGATAACAATACAACTGCAAATATCTCATTTATCAGCGACAATCAACGTGCTGGCGCAACTCTATTTGCACAGGTTCGTAATCGCGATAGCTACGATGCTAATGGCGATGGATTTACAGAAATTGCAGAGATGGAGAGCTCTACAATCGGTATGCGTACATTCTTCAAGACTAGCGACTACTCGAAGTTATCTCTATCATATGACCACTCATCGGAGTATCGTCGTGGTGGTGACAACCTAGATCTTATCGCACACGATCCAAATGTAGAGATTGCAGAGATGATCGACCATAATATCAATGGTGGAAATATCAGCTTCGATATCTTGTCACGCAACTACAAGCGTAAAGTTAATATCTTTAGCTCTCTACAGAGTACAATTCGCGATAGCTACTATGGTGGAGGCGGAGCTGATGCCTATGGTAACACTACAGAGTTAACATCGGTTACAGGTGCTCAGCTTACTCAGTCTTGGGATAAATTGCTCTTCATGCCATCGGAGTTTGTAGCTGGAGTGGAGTACTACTACAACGACCTTCACGATGGACTTCTTGCAGATCCAGACTCTCAGAGAGATCAGGCTGTAAAGACAGCAAGTGTATACCTACAGAATGAGTGGCGTACTGATAAGCTAGGCTTCTTGGTGGGTGTTCGCGCCGACAAACACTCATTGTTGGATGATATGGTATTCTCACCACGTCTAACATTCCGTTACAACCCATCGGAATCTGTTAATCTACGTGCTTGCTATACAACAGGTTACCGCGCACCTCAGATCTTCGATGAGGATCTACACATTGGTATCGTTGGTGGAGAGGCTACAAGCATCGTTCTTTCAGATGATCTAACGCAGGAGAGATCACAGAGTTTCAACCTATCGGCTGATCTATACAAAGAGATTGGTAAGTGGTCAACAAACCTCCTTATCGAGGGATTCTATACCAAGATCAAGGATGCCTTCTCACTTGACGATACAGAGGAGGTTTGGGTACGTTACAATAGTTCTGGCGTAACAGTCAAGGGAGTATCTGTTGAGGCTCGTGCAACACTACCTCGCGTTGTATCGCTTCAAGGTTCGTTAACTTACCAAGAGAGCCGCTACGATGAGGCTGAGGAGTTTGCGGCAGGAGAGTACACAGAGATGTTCCGCACACCAGATCTTTATGGATATTTGACAGCAAACTTCGACCTTACAAACAAGTTGAAGCTATCTGCAAGTGGAACATATACAGGTTCTATGTTGGTTCAACACGCTGAGGGTTATATTTCAGAGGATATCGCTGTTAACACACCTGACTTCTTCGATGCAAACCTTAAGTTTAGCTACACTCTTCCAGTTGTTATGGCTGGTCGTTTGGAGCTATCGGCAGGTGTACTTAATATCTTCAATGCATATCAGTCTGATTTTGATGAGGGTGGTCTTCGCGATGCAGGTTACATCTATGGACCTATGAATCCACGTCGATTCACTTGTGGTGCTAAGTTGATGTTCTAAGAGACAATACAACAATATATTTTTAGGGTCTGCCTGAATTTCTCATTTTTTCGAGAGATTTAGGCAGACCTCTTTTTATAACATTATTAGCATCCGACAAAATCAGACAAACCTTTGTACCACGTTTCGACTCTGAAGGAGTCGTCATCCTGAACTTGTTTCAGGATCCCTAACTATCAGCGTTTCAGATTCTTTGTAGAGATCCTGAAACAAGTTCAGGATGACGAATCCGTTGGATTCGATAACATGATACCAATAAAGTCTCCACTGTTATCTTTTTATCGAATACTAATATAATATTAAGACTCGATATTACACTATTTGGTTATAATCCTCGATTGACTTGTTGTTTGTATATTTTTTGCATTAAAATATGGTAGTCAAATTTAAACAATCAAAAGATGAAAAAGAGATTAACTACCTCCTCTGGTCGTCCTGTGGCGGATAATCAGAATGTTCAAACAGCAGGTGTGCATGGTCCAGTATTGCTTCAAGATCCATGGCTTTTAGAGAAATTAGGGCACTTCGATCGAGAGGTGATCCCCGAACGACGTATGCACGCTAAAGGCTCGGGAGCTTTTGGCACATTTACAGTCACTCAAGATATTACCAAATATACATGCGCCTCGATATTTAGCGAGATTGGGAAGCAGACAGAGTGCTTTTTAAGGTTCTCAACCGTAGCTGGCGAGAGAGGAGCTGCCGATGCCGAACGAGATATTCGCGGTTTTGCGATGAAGTACTACACCGATGAGGGTAATTGGGATCTGGTTGGCAACAATACCCCTGTCTTCTTCCTGCGAGATCCACTGAAATTCCCCGATCTAAACCATGTCGTTAAACGTGATCCTCGAACAAATCTACGTAGTCCAAATTCAAATTGGGACTTCTGGACTCTGCTCCCTGAGGCTCTGCACCAAGTGACTATTACGATGAGTGATCGAGGCATCCCGATGTCGTATCGTCATATGCATGGGTATGGCAGCCATACATATAGCTTTATCAATGAGCAGAATGAACGAATATGGGTGAAGTTTCACTTTCGAACACATCAAGGGATAAAAAATATCACCGATGCTGAGGCTGAGATGATTGTGGCGAAGGATCGTGAGTCGAACCAGAGAGATCTATATGAGGCTATTGAGCGAGGTGATTTTCCACGCTGGACGATGAGTATACAGCTGATGAGTTTGGAGGAGGCTGCAAACTATAGAATCAACCCATTTGACCTTACAAAGGTGTGGTCACAAAAGGAGTTTCCGCTGCATGAAGTTGGGATATTGGAGCTTAATCGCAACCCTGACAACTACTTCGCGGAGGTTGAGCAGGCGGCATTCAATCCGATGAATATTGTCAATGGTATTGGATTTTCGCCCGACAAGATGCTTCAAGGGCGACTATTCTCCTATGGGGATGCTCAGCGTTACCGTTTAGGGGTAAACCATATGGAGATCCCTGTCAATAAACCACGTTGCCCATTCCACGCCTTCCATCGCGATGGTCAGATGCGCACAGATGGCAACCATGGATCTATGATCGGATATGAACCAAATAGCTATGGTGAGTGGAGCGACTCCCCAGAGATGAAAGAGCCACCACTCAAATTGAATGGTGACGCTTATATCTATGACGAGCGTGAATATGATACCGATTACTACACTCAGCCTGGCGATCTATTTAGATTGATGAGCAGCGATCAGCAAAAGGTATTATTTGAGAATACAGCTCGCGCAATGGGTGATTCAGAGGTGATGATTAAACAACGACACATCTATAATTGCTACCAAGCCGACCCTGCATATGGAACTGGAGTCGCAATGGCATTGGGGCTCGATCTAAACGAGGCTCTTATGAATAAGTCATCTCAACCTAGAGAGATGCAATCCGCTATGTAACGTTTCGCCCCCTCGCGAATAGATCGTAGTCCGAACTTTTCGAGCTTTAGATCTTTTATTGGGATAAATTGGAGGCTCGCAACATCATCCGCAGCCTCTAGGGGTGTGAAATCATCTACTCGACACTCAAAAAAGAGGTCTAGTGTATGGACATCGAAGTTACTATAGTTATAGATATTAGGTATTGAGAAGAGATAGGAGGTAGATGCGACTTCGAGGTTGCACTCCTCCATCACCTCTCTGCATACACTCATCTCGCCTGTCTCGAAGCTATCGACAAATCCACCAGGTAGATCGTAGCTCCCTTTGGCTGGCTCTTTTGCACGCGTCGCAACCAGAATTTCATCTCTATTGTTTTTTATGATTGCGACCACCGCCGCAGATGGATTAAAATAGAGGGTAAAACCACACCTCTGACACCTTTTGGATTTAATATTGTTATCAACGAACTCGCCGCCACACTTTGGGCAGAATACGAAGCTCTCTAAAAATTCGCACTTTTCCATATCTTTTTTTATTAGTGTCCGATAAAACTTTTCTAGCAGTCCCATTTGAGATACGAAATTGAAAATTTCGTCATCCTGAACTTGTTTCAGGATCCCTGCATCATTAATTAAACCATTATGTTTTAGCATGTTATATAGGTTCATTGTCGTTTGCTGAGATCCTGAAACAAGTTCAGGATGACGAAATTTTCAATTTCGTATCTCAAATGGGACTATCGGTAAAAGTAAGCCACCGATTTTACAAACATGTATAATCTATTATATTACAGCGCATTACAAAGGTTTGTTGGATTTTTATCGGACACTAATGATCTTTTTTCAATTCACTAAAATTAACTCCGCAGAGAGCACTCCGCCCGCCAGAGGCAGTTCACAAAATGACCCTCGCTCTCTCTAAAAAAAGGGTCTCCTTAAAGCCACTCGCAAGAGGTTTAAGGAGACCCATAATTTCAATCGTTTTTATCTACTTAACGACATTGAACATAAACTCAAATGTATGCTCACCTTCCGCGTGTAACGCATAGTGAGGAAGGATACTTGACAAAGTTCCAGCTATTGCAGACTGCTTCAAATCTATATTCACCTCATAGTAGCCTAGTGGCTTAAGCTCATATGGGTGTGTAGCATCCTCGATATTTTGACCGCTATACTCCGATGCAGAGAATGCGAATAGAGGAGCTCCAACAAACTGCAATGTATTCGCCTTGCTCACCATCTTCATCCATCTAGCATCCTCTCTATTTCCGCTCTCTTGAGGCTGTGCATAGTTGTAGAATAGATCACTTGTTGGGATCGAATACTCACCAACCTCTACACCACACTTACGATCTAGGTAGTTCTCCGTTGGGCCATAACCATAGAATGTTGTCTGGCTGTAATCCATCGGCACTCCCATCTTGAATCCAACTCGCATAAAGTCTGGAGTATTCTCAGGGGCGTTTAGAACCATCTTGCTCTTGATTGCACCATCGCTATAGATTGTATACTCAACCGCGAACTCAACACCCTTGTAGCTCTTATACTTAACCTCAACTGTAGCGTTGCCATTTGACTCCTCTACCTTTGCAGACTCAACACTAAGAGCCTTAGCAAATGTATTCCAGAATTTACGGTAACCATTAATGTGTCGTGCAGATGCACCCTGAACATCATTATCAATCGCTGGACGCATGAAGTTTGGCTCAATAGGAGCACTCAACATCTCAGCACCCTTTACCTTATATGATGTCATAAATCCGCTCTGCTTAGAGACTACAGCTGTGAAGTTCTTTGCAGAGACTGCAATATCGCTACCACTCTGATCGACCGCCACACTCTCCTTAGATGTTGACGCATAAGGCTCAGCAACTGCCGCCTTAGCGCGAAGCAACATTCTCTCCTTTACAACCTCATGACCAGCCTCACACCACAACTTATCCTCCGACTCGTGGAGACTTACACGTACCCAATACTCCTTGTTGTCGTTATATTTGATCGACTTCATAGGGATTGTCACATACTCTGTTCCACCAGGGACTACATTCAAATTTCCAAGCTCACCACTCTGAATCTGCTTTCCATCCTCGTAGATTGCCCAACGAGCATCATACTGCGAAAGGTTGGTGTGAGATAGGCGGCTATAGACTCTTACGCGACATGGATCACCAGCGACAAGCGAGATCTCAGCTGGCTGGAATACATATTTAGCCTCCCAAGCGTGTGGGTTTGGTGTTCTATCAGATGCAAAAACTCCATTCAAACAGAAGTTAGAGTTGTTTGGTTGATCTCCATAATCACCACCATAGGCGTAGAACATCTCTCCATCAGGACCCTCTTTCTCGATTCCTTGGTCGATCATATCCCAGATATAACCTCCGATAAGATCCTTGCGTGCACGGATCTCTTTCCAGTAATCAGACAATCCACCCATTGAGTTACCCATTGCGTGCATATACTCACACATAATGATTGGACGTGTGATGTATGGGCTATCCGACATACCAACCAACTGCTTCAACTCAGGGTACATACGGCTCAATACGTCTACATATGCAGGGTCATCTGGATTTGCGTAGTTATCTTCTGTGATGTTTCCACCCTTTCCCTCTACATAATCAGGGTGTGTTGGGTCACCTTGCGCACCCTCGTAGTGGACGAAACGACTAGGGTCGAAATCCTTGATCCATGCCGCTGCTGCTGCAAAGATTGGGCCTGTTCCCGACTCATTTCCCATCGACCATGAGATGATACTTGGGTGGTTCTTATCTCTTAAGACCATTCTCTGAATACGGCTCAACATAGAGGCTGTCCATGATGGTGTATTTGGAATCCAACCTCCGATATGGTGGGTCTCGATATTCGCCTCATCCATCACATAGATTCCATATTTGTCACACATCTCAAGGAAGTATGGATCGTTAGGATAGTGCGATGTACGAACAGCATTCATATTGAAGTTCTTGATAAGTTTTGCATCAGCCTCAATCTCCTCACGTGTCAACGCCTTACCATTAACAGAGCTATGGTCGTGGCGATTTACACCCATGATCTCGACCTCGCGACCATTGATAAGCAGTGCATTATCCTTGCTAAACTCAACGGTGCGGAATCCGATTTTATGTGAACGCGACTCTACAACCTCGCCCTCTGGGTTCAACATCGACAATACAATAGTATAGAGATATGGAGACTCTGCACTCCACTTATTTGGCATCTCTACATCAGCCTCCATAAATGCAAACTTCGTGATGTCGCGTGCTGGCCATCTCTCAAGGACTACCGCCTTAGCATCACACGAGAGCTCGCTCTCCAAAACTGCTACATCCTCAGCGTCGTATAGCTGTGCTGTGATCTTATATCCATCTAGTTTTGTGTAGTCGCGACCTGTAAACCATACATTTGGACGGATCTCGATCTCTCCATCTTTGTAGTTGCTATCCAACTTCGCCTTAACAAAGAAGTCGTTGATAGAGACCTTTGGCTGCTCCAGAAGCATTACATCGCGCTGGATACCGCTCAATCGCCACATATCTTGATCTTCGAGGTAGCTTCCATCGCTCCAACGGAAGACCTGTACAGCGACTCTATTGCTACCTGACTTTAAGTACTTTGTAATGTCGAACTCAGCAGCAAGGCAGCTACCTTGGCTATATCCAACCTCTTCGCCATTGACCCATACATAGAATGCCGAAGAGACTCCTCCAAAGTGAAGGACAACATCTCCGCTCCAAGATGCAGGGACTTCGAAATCTCTAAAGTAGCTACCCACTGGATTATCTCTATAGATATATGGAGGCATTGGAGGCTGAGGCCCGCGCCAATCATACTTTAGTGTACCTGTCAAAATATCTGGAGTAAATGGATATGTGATATTGGTATAGATTGGTTGTCCATACCTTTTGATCTCCCAGTTTGATGGCACTGTGATATTATCCCAACCAGCTCCTGTGAAGTCGCTAGCCATAAAATCCATCGGACGTTGATCTACAGTCTCGACAAATTTGAACTTCCACTCCCCATTGAGCGTTACCATACGAGACTCTATTCGATCGGCTTCAAGTGCTTTATCCACAGAATCATAAGAGTATGTAGCTGCACGCGCAGCGAGTTTATTGCGTTCAAAGACATGCTCATTCTCCCAATCATCTTGGGCTTGAACAGAGGCTGATGAACAGAGTAAAAGTGCGCCAATCAGGCAGTTTTTAATCTTCATAATTTTGTAGGTATTATTTAGTTTGAAATGTTATATCTCACTATGAACCACAAAGATAGTTATTTTTACAACAAAACCTATTTGTTGTAATATAATTTTATTGGTATTTGATAAAATGCTCCTAGCAGTCCCACGAGAGATACGTTCCGCAAGGAACGTCATCCTGAACTTGATTTATATTAGTGTCCGATGAAAGTTTACAATTTGTATTGGCACCTCGTTTCGACTCTGAAAGAGTCGTCATCCTGAACTTGTTTCAGGATCCCTAACTATCAGTGTCTCAGATTCTTTGTAGAGATCCTGAAACAAGTTCAGGATGACGAAATTTTC
>JBCQUC010000022.1:0-34444 GCA_047174275.1 Rikenellaceae bacterium
TAGTTCAAGAGAATTTCGTGCAAATCAAAAGAGTTATTTTGATAGAGTTGATAGTGGTGAAGAGATTATAGTTCAGAGAAAGGGAGATAAAAGCTATAAGATTTTACCTATCTCAGAGGATGACACTCTCATGAGTAAGAGTGAGTTTATAGAGAAAATAAATACATCTATTAGAGAGATTAAGGAGGGTAAAGCAACAACTCTAAAAGGAGATGAAGAGATTGCTAATTTTTTAGCGACACTCTAGAGGCATATGTATGTGCTTATATTATCTGAGAGAGCAAAAGAGGATATCGCTAAATTAAAACGTAATGATCCTAACTCATTTAAGAAAATCAGCAAGCTGCTTATAGAGTTAACTCAGCATCCTTGTGGGGGTACTGGGCAAGTAGAGGTGTTGAAGTATTTTGATGAAGATACCTATTCCAGAAGAATAAGTCGAAAGCATCGACTGGTTTATCGTGTTTATGATGTAGTAGTAGAGGTGCTTATTTTGTCGGCATATGGTCATTATGATGATAAATAACAATTTGAGCCTCCTTGTTTTTGAACGATAGAGCGAGGGTCACGCTCGAACTGCCTTCGGCGAGTGGAGCGCTCTCCGCGGAGCTAATTTTATTATTTTTTTCGCGAACTATTTGGTAAATATATTTTTTTGTCTTATATTTGCAGTCGCTTACGAGCAACGGATTGAGCTATGGTGTAATGGTAACACAGCTGATTTTGGTTCAGTCGTTCCAGGTTCGAATCCTGGTAGCTCAACTCAGAGGGGGACTTTAAATTTAAGCCCCCTCTTTTTTTGAATTTACGCCTCGCTTTTTGTTAAATATTACGCACAAGTTCTTATTGGTATGTTAAGTAGAAGATTACTACGTATTAAGGCTCTAAAAGCCATCTATGCTCACCTTCAATGTGAAGGGGATAATTTGATTACCTCTCAAAAGGGGTTGTTGAACTCGATCGACAGATCGTATGATCTCTACCATTTGCTGCTGCAACTTCCAGTAGCTATTGCCGATTATATGCGCAATCAGCAGAGTATCGCGAAGGAGAAGCACCTTGCAACCTTCGAAGATTTGAATCCTAATACAAAGTTTGTAGACTCTGCCCTTATCCAGTTGTTTGATAATAGCGACTCGCTGAATGATTATTTGAGCGTTCGTCACCTCAATTGGAGCAACTATCCAGAGTTTATAAAGAGTATCTCGGCTCAATTCTCACAGAGCGCACCATACGTAAAGTATATGGCATCGCAGGACTCCTCAATTAAGGAGGATGTCGCGTTGTTGGAGAGTTTTTATGTGACGTTGATCCAAGAGAGCGAGTTGGTAGAGCCTATTATCGAGGAGATATCGCTCCAGATGGTGGGTGATTTGAGCTATGTGTTGCCACTCGTTATGCGCACTATCACCTCGGTTCGTGCTTCTCACACCGATATCAAGGTGATGAAGAAGTATAAGAGTGATGATGATTTGGCTTTTGTTCGCTCTCTTTTTGAGCGTGCGCTTATCAATTACAATAAATACCAAACTTATATCGAGCGTTTTACTAGCAATTGGGATGTGGAGCGTATCGTATTTATGGATAATTTGATCTTGGTTGTTGCGATGGCGGAGCTGTTAAACTTCCCAGACATTCCGATTAAGGTGACCATGGATGAGTATATCGAAGTCTCTAAATTTTACTCCACTCCAGGTAGTAGTGTCTTTGTCAATGGTATACTGGATAAGTTGACAGCATCGCTTCAAGAGGAGGGTTCGATTAAGAAGAGTGGACGAGGATTGATGTAACTTCCCAATAAAAAAAGTGTGTCAAGATTTGATATAGCCCGAGAAATTTTGTAATTTTGAGGGCTTATCTTTTTTTAGTAGTTATAATTAGATGAGAAAAGTTTAAACAGATTCTTACATATGTTGAGTTTTCTTTTGTATCTTTTTATGGTGTTTTTATGCACCGTTTTTATGATTTTGTCAGTTGTTGCGTTGGTGGTGTGTTATCCATTCGACCCTGCGCGACGTGTTGTACACTATCTTTCGAAGATGATGGTGCATATCTTCTTCGGGATACCACCATACTGGCGTTGTAAGGTCGAGGGGGCTGAATACATAGATCGTAATAAGAGCTATGTAATGGTGATGAATCACAATGCGATGATGGATATCCCTGTGCCATATCTCTTGCCACTCAATTTCCGTTGGGTCTCGAAGCGAGAGGTGTTTCAGATTCCGTTCTTTGGTCAATTTCTTGTTCTGCATGGTGATATAGCAATTCAACGTGGAAATGGAGCAGCGGCAATGACACAGGTGATAAAAGAGGGTAAAATGTGGATCTCGCGAGGAGCTTCTGTTGCGATTTTCCCAGAGGGTACAAGATCTCGCACGGGAGAGATTGGTAGATTCAAGGCTGGCGCATTTAACCTAGCTCGTGAAGCAGGGGTTGAAATCCTACCTATTGTGATCGATGGCACGCGAGATATCATTCACAAAGGTGGAGCTTTTAATTGGCATAGCAATATGACTTTGAAGGTGCTACCCCCAGTGAAATTCGAGACGGAGGATCATGCAGAGGGTCGAGCGATAATGGATAAGTTAAATCAAGATATGAAGGATGCGTTGCAGCTCATTAGAGAGGCGAAGCAGAAGAAATAGAATAATATATGGCAGAGCTAAATTTAACCACAAATAATAGTTATGGCGATGATGCGATCGTAACACTGACACCTAGGGAGCATATTCGTCTGCGCCCAGGTATGTACATCGGTAAGTTGGGCGATGGTACTCAGAGTGACGATGGTATCTATGTCCTAATTAAGGAGGTTGTGGATAACTCTGTCGATGAGTTTATAATGGGTGCTGGAAAGCGTATCGAGATCACGGTTGCGGATGGTGTCGTTACGGTGCGTGATTATGGTCGAGGTATACCTCTTAGATCGTTGTCGGCAGCTGTTAGTGAGATGAATACGGGAGGTAAATATGGCGGTTCGGCATTTAAGAAGACTGTAGGTCTGAATGGTGTCGGAGTAAAGGCTGTAAATATGCTCTCTTCGGAGTTTATCGCCAGATCGGTGCGCGATGGAGAGTCGCGGACTGTTACATTTTCTCAGGGTATAGAGCAGAGTGATAAGTGGGAGAGTGGACTTACGGAGCGAAATGGAACGATGATCTCGTTTAGAGTTGATGAGGCGGTCTTTGGTGAGTATAGCTACAATATGGAGTATGTCGAACAGTTGGTTCGAAACTATACATACCTCAATTTGGGACTTACATTTGTGCTCAATGGTCAGAACTATATCTCGAAGAATGGATTGTTGGATCTGTTGAATGAGAATATGAATGAGGAGCCATTGTATGCTCCGATTCACCTGTCGGGAGAGGATATCGAGATTGCAATTACCCATGGAACAGGATATGGCGAGAGTTACTTTTCGTTTGTTAATGGACAGTATACTTCGCAGGGAGGAACTCACCAGAGTGCTTATCGAGAGGCTATAGCCAAGACTATTAAGGATTTCTTCCGCAAAGATTACGAACAGTCAGATATCAGAACATCGATCATTGCAGCTATCTCGGTGAAGGTGACCGATCCTGTTTTTGAGTCGCAGACAAAGATCAAACTTGGATCTAAGGAGATAGAGCCAGGGGTCTCAATGCGTAACTTTGTTATGGATTTTCTGACTCAGAAACTTGATAACTTCCTCCATAAAAATCCAGATACGGCGCATATTCTCCAGAAGAAGATCATCGAGAATGAGAAGGATCGAAAGGCGATATCGGGTATTCAGAAGAAGGCACGCGAGACAGCTAAAAAGGTCTCGTTAAACAATAAAAAACTACGTGATTGCAAGATCCACTTCACCTCGAAGAGCGATAAAGCGGAGCAATCCATGATCTTTATTACGGAGGGAGACTCTGCATCGGGATCTATCACTTCGAGTCGTGATGTTCAGACTCAAGCGGTATTCTCATTGAGAGGTAAACCGCTCAACTGTTACGGCTTGACAAAAAAAATCGTCTACGAGAATGAGGAGTTTAATCTGTTGCAGGCGGCTCTTAATATCGAGGAGGATATGGAGAATCTTCGATATAATAAGGTGGTGATTGCGACGGATGCCGATGTTGACGGAATGCACATTCGACTTCTGCTGCTTACATTCTTTTTGCAGTTCTTCCCCGATGTAATTCGAAGTGGTCACCTCTATATTTTGCAGACACCGCTATTTCGTGTGAGAAACAAGAAGCAGACATTCTACTGTTATACCGATGATGAGCGTCTGTCGGCTATTAAGAAGTGTGGAGCTACAGCGGAGATCACCCGTTTCAAAGGATTGGGTGAGATATCAGCCTCGGAGTTCAAGGCATTCATTGGTGAGGATATCAGACTCGACAAGGTGCGTATGACCAAAGATGACCCGATCCACGATATGTTGGAGTTTTATATGGGTAAGAATAGTTTTGAGAGGCAAGGGTTTATCATTGATAACCTACGTGTAGAGGAGAGTATTGATGATGCAGATAAAATTTAGAGAGTATGAGCGAAGATTTAGATAACATAACGGAGGAGGCTACAACTGCTCCGAAAGGAAAATACAGCAAACTTACCAGTGAGGAGTCCTCGATGAGAAAGCTCACTGGTATGTATAAGAGTTGGTTCTTGGACTACGCTTCATATGTAATCTTGGAGCGTGCGGTGCCGCATCTACATGATGGATTGAAGCCTGTGCAACGCCGTATTCTGCATGCAATGAAGGTGGTCGACGATGGTCGCTACAATAAAGTGGCAAATATCGTTGGACAGACTATGCAGTATCACCCACATGGTGACGCTTCGATCAAGGATGCAATGGTGCAGATTGGTCAGAAGGATCTATTGATCGATTGTCAGGGAAACTGGGGTAATATATTGACGGGAGACTCTGCGGCAGCGGGTCGATATATCGAGGCTCGATTGTCGAAGTTTGCGTTGGATGTAGTCTTTAACCGTAAGACAACCGAGTGGATGTTGTCGTATGATGGTCGTAAGGATGAGCCTGTTACGCTACCTATAAAGTTCCCGTTGTTGTTGGCTCAAGGGGCTGATGGTATCGCTGTTGGACTCGCTTCGAAGATCCTGCCACACAACTTTTTGGAGTTGATTGATGCCTCTATTTCACACTTAAGGGGTGAAAGTTTTGAGATCTATCCAGACTTTATTACGGGTGGAACGATGGATGCCACTAACTACAACGATGGATTAAGAGGCGGAGCTGTTAAGGTGCGAGCTAAGATCTCGAAGATCGACAAGCGAACACTATCAATCACCGAGATTCCATATGGCACAACAACGGAGTCGATCAAACAGTCGATCATTAAGGCGAATGATAAGGGTAAGATCAAGATACGTAAGGTAGATGATAATACAGCGGAAAAGGTAGAGATAATAGTTCAAGTATCGCCAGATGAGTCTAGCGATAGAACAATTGATGCGCTCTATGCTTTTACCGATTGCGAAGTCTCGATCTCTCCAAACTCGTGTGTTATTTTGGATAATAAACCTCACTTTATGGGGGTTAGTCAGATTCTGCGTAGCACAGCTGAACACACCAAAGAGCTATTGGGCTTAGAGCTTAGAATTAAGCTCGGAGAGTTGAGCGAGAGGTGGCATGCAGCATCGTTGGAGCGTATATTTATTGAGAATAGACTCTATCAATTAATCGAGGGGTGTACAACTCGCGATGAGGCGTATGATGCTGTAGATGGAGGCCTTGAACCATTCAAAAAGTTACTTTGTCGAGAGGTGGTGCGTGAAGATGTAGAGCGATTGACAGAGTTGAAGTTTATTCGTATTTCGAGATATGATACCGATAAAGCGGATAACGAGATCAAACAGATCGAGGAGGATATTAAGCAGACGCAATACCATCTGGATCATTTGACAGATTTTGCCGTTGCATATTATAAGCGTATTCGAGATAAGTATGGTAAGGGCCGTGAACGCAGATGCGAGATAAGAGAGTTCGACCAGATTGAGGCTACAAAGGTGGCGGTGACAAATGCAAAGCTATATGTTGACCGAGCAGAGGGCTTCTTTGGAATCGGAAAGTCGATGAAGGATTGCGAATGTGTATGTGACTGTTCGGATATTGATGATGTGATCTTGATGACTCGTGATGGACGCTATATCATCACGAAGGTTAGCGAAAAGGCATTCTTTGCGAAGAACATATATTATATCGGAGTCTTCAAACGCAATGATGAACGTACCATATATAACGTTCTGTATCGAGATGGCAAGGATGGTGCAATAATGATGAAGAGGTGTGCCATAAAGGGTGTCACTCGCGATAAGGAGTACAATATAACGAAGGGTGCTGTGGGTAGCGATATCCTCTATCTATCGGTAAATGCAAATGGTGAAGCGGAGATTTTGAAGGTATACTTCAAGCCGCGTCCACGCCTCAAGAAGTTGATTGTAGATCTCGACCTTTCGGAGTTGGCAATTAAGGGGCGTGCAAGTCAGGGAAATCTGTTTTCGAGATATGGAATCCATAAGATCACCGTTAAGAAGAGGGGAGTATCGACACTTGCAGGGCAGAATATCTGGTATGATCCCGATGTTCGAAAACTTAATAACGATGAGCATGGATTGCTATTAGGTGAGTTCAAGGGGGATGATCGATTGGTAGTTTGGACTGCTCGTAATCAATACTATATTACAGGTTTTGATATTATGCAGCACTTCCCAGATGATACTGTCAGGGTTGAGCGTTATATCCCAAATCGAGTATATAGCGTATCCTATTTCGACTATTCGTTGGGTTACTACTATATGAAACGCTTTAAGATTATGTTGACCGATAAGGTGCAATTTTTCTTGAACGAAGAGGGGCAGACAGATTTGATCTGTACATCAAGTAAGTTAGGTTCGAAGTTGGTTGTTAGTTATAAGGGTGCGCATATCAATCGTCGTCCAGATGAGATTGAGGTCGATGATTTTATTGCCGTTAAGAGCCACAAAGCTAAGGGTAAGCGAATTACAACAATGGAGGTTGCCTCGCTTAGCTTCTTGGAGCGCGAAGATGAAGAGTTAGAGGAGTTGGTTGATGATGAGGTCGTAGATATTGATTCGCCTGAAGAGGAGAGTGATGATAGAGAGGAGAGCACAGGACAATTAAATCTGTTTTAAAGAATGTTGACATTTTTGATAGGATATATGGGGTGTGGCAAGAGCACCATTGGGCGAAAATTATCGGCGCGATTGGGGTGTGACCTTGTTGATACAGACCATATTATTGAGGAGCGTACAGGTATGTCGATCTCCGATATATTTGCGACCAAAGGTGAGGAGCACTTTAGAGAGTTGGAGAGTGCTACACTCGCTGAGTTAATTGCAGAGGGTAAAAGTTGTATCGTGTCAACTGGAGGAGGTCTACCGCTTTGGGGCGACAATATGGAGGTTATGAATGCGAATGGATGTACGGTCTATATTCGCAGAACTGCCGAGAATATCGCCTCTCGATTGAGCCCAAGAGGTCGTGAGAAGCGTCCAAAACTTCGAGGCCTTTCGGATGAAGAGTTGGTTAGCTTTATGTCGAAAAATATTGCGGAGCGTGATGCTGTATATTGTAGAGCAAATCACACTATTGAGGCTGTTCCTTTGCGCGATTCAGAGATTATAGATACCATTATAAGATATCAAAGTGATTTTTAAAAGATATGAATAACCAGCCTATTGGTATATATGACTCTGGGTTTGGGGGATTAACTCTGTGGTGTGCTGTTCGTGATCGACTCCCTTCGGAGTCGTTGGTATATCTTGGAGATGGTAAGAACTGTCCATATGGCTCGCGAAGTAACTCTCAAATTAGAGAGTTAGCAGATCAAGCGGTCTCAAAACTTATTGATATGGGGTGTAAGTTGATTGTTGTTGCATGCAACACAGCTACTGCCGCCGCAATAGATCATCTACGAACGACATATCCTGATATAAATATTGTAGGTATGGAGCCTGCAATTAAACCAGCGTGCCTATCAACGAAGAGTGGGGTAGTGGGGGTTATAGCCACTGAGAGGAGCCTCGAAGGGGATCTTTTTCACCGAACAGCAGCCAAATACGCCCAAAACATCCGCGTTATACCTCTCTTTGGGCGAGGTTTTGTGGAGATCGTGGAGAGTAACATGGAGGATACGCCATATGCCGAGATCGTGTTGAGCGAAGTTGTTAAACCAATGGTTAAGGAGGGGGTAGATCAGATCGTTTTGGGGTGTAGCCACTATCCATTTTTGATCCCAACTCTGCGTCGTATTGCCCCATCGATCACATTTATTGATCCCTCACCAGCTGTTGCTAAGAGGGTAGATCAGCTCCTTGTAAAGGACAACCTAAAGGCAGGCGAAGATCATGTGGCAGATTATCTCTTTACAACCTTTGCCGATGATGACTATTTGCAACGATTAATTGCAAAGTCAAAAACAATCTAGAGAAAATTTAAAAAGTCGCTAGAATAATATTATATTTATCTTTCACTTTCGCTTAAAAAGCGTTATATTTGCCCAAATATTCTTTTAAAATGGCATCTAAAAATAACACAAATAATAGATCTAAAAATAGTAACGCAGATCGTTCAAAACGAGACTCTAGACTCTGGTTTTTTGGTCTGACTATACTATCTGTAGGACTCTTTATATTCATATCTATTCTATTTTACTATATCGACTGGAAGAGCGATTTCGACCTTGTTACGATGAGTGTAGAGGATAACCCAAGGCTCGAATTTGAGCATATCACCAATCCAAGTGGAGTCTACGGAGCGTGGATCGCTGAGCGGTTAGTTGGTCGCTCTTTTGGTGTTGTAGGTATTATAATCCCGATTTTTTTGATGATTGTCGGGTTTAGAATCGCGCGACAACGCCCTCTTAGGTTGCATCGTGTGGCCTTCTCCTCTATGCTATTATTGCTCTTCGGATCGACTACTTTTGGCTTTCTGTTTGGAATCAATTGGCCGGTATTTAATAGCGGTCTTGGAGGTATGTTTGGTATCGAGATCTCCAATTTGGTTGCAGCCTATATGGGCAATGTTGGAGTTGTAATTATCCTTGTTCTTGGATGGCTTGCGACGGCATATTTTATCAATCACAACTTTATTAGCGCGATGAATAGTGCAAGCAGTGCTGCATTTGATAAGTCTGGTAAGATTGTAAATAAAGTGAAGGAGAATGTTGCACAGAATGTGAAGCGTAATGTTAAGGATACTCCACTCTATGGCAGCGAGAGCGTCGATGAGGTTGAAGAGGAGATCAACATCAAGGTCAAAGAGCAACCTCAATCTCAATCTCAATCTCAACCTCAACCTGTTGAGACTATAGTTGAGCCACCAGTCAAACCTATAACACCTGTCGCAATGCCGACTGAGTCGTTTGGACGAGTGATGACTCTAAATGATAAATATTCGGCTTCAGCACCGATTTCGATACCAACTCCAACGACAACCTCTGCCGAGGAGTATATCGTAGATGGCAGACCAACAGAGCCAAAAAATATCGAGAGTGCATTGGAGATTGTAACACCTGAGCCAGAGCCAGTTGCAGAGGGTGATGGAGGTGTTGTTGTAAGTGTCGAGGCGAATAAGTTGGCAGTAGTTGAGGGTGATATTGAGCAGGAGTTGTATGATCCATTGAAGGATCTCTATAACTATCAGATCCCTTCAGTGTCACTTTTGGAGGATTATCAATCTGCATCGGAGGTGACTGATGACGAAATTTTTGAGAATAAATCGAAGATTGAGGATACTTTGAAACACTTTGGTATTCCGATCCAGAAGATCAAAGCGACGGTTGGCCCAACAATCACACTATATGAGATTATTCAGGCTCAGGGTGTTAAGATCTCGAAGATCCAAGGTCTTGAGAATGATATAGCTCAGAATCTAAAGGCTTTGGGAATACGTATTATTGCACCGATCCCAGGGCGTGGTACAATTGGAATAGAGGTTCCAAACCATAGCAAACAGGTGGTTTCGATGTATTCATCGGTTCGATCATTGAAGTTCCAGGAGATGAAGGCTGAGTTGCCAATTGTAATAGGTCGAACTATCCAGAATGAGAGCTATGTCTTTGACTTGGCTAAGATGCCTCACCTTTTGGTTGCAGGTGCTACAGGACAGGGTAAGTCGGTGGGTCTTAACGCCATAATAACATCTCTACTGTATCGTAAACACCCATCTCAGTTGAAGTTCGTGATGATTGACCCTAAAATGGTAGAGTTCTCACCATATAAGAATTTGGAGAATCACTTTATGGCGAAAATGGAGTCGGAGGACGATGTGATTATCACCGACCCTAAAAAGGCGGTATATACCTTGAACTCACTTTGTGAAGAGATGGAGAAGCGATTGAAGTTGTTGTCACAGGCTTCGGTTCGTAATATTGTGGAGTATAATGATAAGTTCACCCACCGTAAACTAAATCCAGATAAGGGTCACTTCTATATGCCATATATTGTGGTGATCGTCGATGAGTTTGCCGACCTTATCATGATGTCGCGTGAGGTTGAGACCCCAGTAATGCGACTCGCTCAAAAGGCGCGTGCGGTTGGTATACATCTAATTGTTGCAACTCAGCGTCCAGATGTTAAGGTTATCACTGGAGGAATCAAGGCTAACTTCCCAGCACGTATTGCATTCCGTGTGATGCAGATGATCGACTCTCGAACTATTATCGATCAATCGGGAGCAAATCAGTTGATTGGTCGTGGAGATATGCTCTTCTCGAAGGATGGTGAGCTTACGCGAATACAGTGTGCATTGGTCGAGACCGACGAGGTGACCAGAGTTGTAAAACATATCAGCGAGCAGCAGGGATACTCTCAAGCATATATGTTGCCAGACTTTACACCTGACGGAGGTGATGCAGCGGATATGGGCGATAGCAGTGGAGCAGCGGTCAAATACGACGCGCTCTTTACGGAGATCGCTAGAGCAGCGGTTCTGGGTGGAAGCATCTCAACATCGGCTATACAGCGTAATTTCGAGGTTGGATTTAATCGTGCTGGACGTATCATGACTCAGCTCGAAAGAGCGGGTATCGTTGGGCGTGCCGAGGGTGCTAAACCACGTGAGATACTCTTCTATGATATGGCTTCACTGGAGGCTAAGTTGCAGAGTCTAGGGCTATTTTAAATGACAAAACTATGAGACACATCTACTTTTTAATAGCGGCTTTTGTCCTCTCAATATCACCTATAATGGCAGATCGGAGAGGTGAGGAGATATTGGATGATATGAACCGTTCTATCGAGGGATTTGAGAGATATGAGGTGAGTTTCTTGATCGATAATGGTAGTAATGGAGCAGTTGATGGACGTTACTTTGTCGATGGTGATCTCTATAAATTGTTGATTGCAAATCAGGAGATCTATGGCGATGGAGAGTTGCGATTTACAGTTGATAATGGGCTTCGAGAGGTGGTTAAGGAGAGGGTTGATAGCTCAATGTCGATGATCGTTGCAAACCCAGCGCGTGCCTTTAGCAATTTGAAAAAAGGCTTTGATTCGAAAATCATCGAGGTAGATGAGATTGGCAATATTAACTTGACTCTAACGCCTCGAAAGGAGAGTGATATGCTGGATAACATCCAACTTACAGTTGATCCCAAAATGAAATTACCTATATCTGTGGCATATAGATCGGGCGAAGAGGTGATAACAGTGGTGATATTGGAGTTCGCAGAGTCAACTACCACATTAAGGCCATTAGGTGATATGATACTACCTAAAGAGTATGATATAATTGATATTAGATAGCAAATCGGGGAGTCTACACTGAACTGTAAACTCCCCGATCTATTTTCTATACTACATTAACCCCATCCTTTTACGGGCAAATGGCATCACCCATGCAGGTGCTTGACCTTTGGATAGCTGGAGTCGCATAAACTCCATATATGGCTCAACATGTTTGAAGTATGTTTTTAAGCCATTGCATAGTGTGCTTTTGCGATATCCATCTTCGCCAGTGTCGAAACGGTGCTTTGGACACTCTCCGCGACAAACTGCGTAGTAGCGACACTTTAAACACTCCTCCGCCAATCCATTACGCTTAGCAAGTCCAAAATCAACCCTCTTTTGAGTGTTGTAGATATCAATAAGATGTGTCTCAGCGATATTTCCCAACTTATACTCTGGATAGACAAAGTGGTCACAAGAGTATACATCTCCATTATGCTCTACAACCAATGCGTCTCCACAAGTCTCGCCCATTGAGCAAACTCCAGGCATCACACCACAAGTATTAGCTAGCGTAGCGTCGAACATCTGAACATAATATGTACCAACATCATTGATAACCCACTGATCGAAGATGTCGATTAGGAAGCGTCCATATCCGCGAGCCGAAACCGACCACTCAGCAATACGAGCCCCTTCGGTCTCTGGAGAGACGATAAGCGGACGATGGTAACCATCTTTATCTATGACGTGCTCCACCGCTGGAAGAAACTGCATATACTTGCTGCCGATAGATTTGAAGAATTGGTATATTTCAGCTCCACGACCCTCGCAAAGGTGGTTTACAACACTCAGTGTATTGAACTCAACCCCCATCTTTTTCATCAAGTTGATGCCTGCCATCACCTTGTCAAATGTTGGCTCTTGGTTCTTTGTCAAGCGGAATGTATCGTGAATATCCTTTGGGCCATCCATCGACACTCCGATCAAGAAGTTATTCTCTGCAAAGAGTTGACACCACTCTTCGTTCAATAACATACCATTGGTCTGGAGTGTATTGCTGATCTTTTTGTCTCCTGCATACATCTTCTGGAACTCGATCGCTTTGCGGTAAAAATCTATGCTTAGCAATAGCGGTTCACCTCCGTGCCAACAAAACTGAACCTCTGGAACATCGTTAGCCTCGATATACTGCATAACATATAACTCTAACAGTTCGTCGCTCATAACAGCCTGTTTTCCACCATATTGTAGAGCTTTGTCTAGGTAGTAACAGTAGTGGCAATCAAGATTACAGGTCGATCCAGCAGGCTTTATCATTGTCGAGAAGGCTACAGGGTTAGATCTCTTTACAGCATCTTGGAAGGTATATATAGGTTTTTGTTTCATAATCGGTTTTATCTTTTGCAGAATAGGCGAAGGAAACTCCCCCGCCTATCCACTAGTGTTATTTTTCGTTCTACTACTCGATATCCAAGAGCACTCCGTCTGTAGCGACATTGTCGCCAACCTCTACGAATATACTCTTTACAACTCCAGCCCTGTCGGTTGTGATTGCATTCTCCATCTTCATAGCCTCAAGGATTATAACCTCTTGACCAGCTGCAACTTTGTCGCCAACAGCAACCTTAATATCAACGATACGACCTGGAAGTGGTGCTGTTACCGCAAATCCTGTGATTACGATCTTTGGCTTTGCAGCCTCCTCTTTAGCTCTCTGCTCAGCTGCCGCAGCAGCTGCCGCCTTAGCCTCCTCAGCAAGAGTAGCTTGGTATGCCTCAGTCTTAACCTTTGTAAGGTAGTTTTTAGCAACCATTGGGAATAGCTCTAGCAACAAGATCTCCTTCTCAGTCTCAGCAAGCTGAACTCCACCAGCAGCCTCGATAGTTGGATTTGGCTGCATTTTGTACTTTGTAACGTCGTATGGAGTCTCCTCTTTGAATCCGCAGATCTTGAGTCGGAACTCTGGATCAATCGGAGATGGAGTCTTACCATAGTCACCCTTAACAAGAGCAATAAATTGAGAACTCTTATTTGTGTACATTGCGCGACCAGCCTTCTCGTCGATTGCACAGTTTACAGCCTGAGCACCTACGATCTGAGATGTTGGAGTCACCAATGGAGGAAGACCAGCCTGAAGACGAACCTCTGGGATAAGCTCCATAGCACGAGGCAAGATATCCTCAGCTTTCAACTGCTTAAGCTGAGCGACCATATTTGAGTACATACCTCCTGGGATCTCAGCCTTCTTTACCAACTCATTTGCAGCTGGCATCTGGAAGTATGCATTGATCTTGTTACAAGCCTCCATAAGTGCAGTCTCGTTCTCCTCCTTAGCCGCTTTGATAGCAGCGTCGAAGCAGGCATCAATCTCAGCTGGTAGTTTATCTACAATTGGGTTGAATGGGCGTGGAAGAGGCTTCTCAGCTCCAAATACCGACAACTCTAGCTCCTTGCGAATCACAAGAAGTTGTTCATTGATTTTAGCTACAGCCTCCATGTTAACATCAAACTGAATGCCCATCTTCTGGCAAACAATATAGATAAACTCAATAGCTGGAGCACCCGTACCACCTGAGAACCACCAACAGTTAGTATCCAAGATATCGACACCAGCGGCGATTGCCGAGATAGCAGCAGCTAAACCATAACCTGGAGTACAGTGTGTATGGAAGTCGATAGGTACCTTAAGATACTTCTTGAATAGTGAAACAAGCTCATAAACACGTGCTGGTGGGATCAATCCCGACATATCTTTGATCGAGATCATATCTGCTCCACAAGCCTCCATCTGACGAGCCTTGCTTAGGAAGTAGTCATTTGTAAAGATTGGCTTCTTCGTGCGTTGTCCCATCAATTTTTTAAGGATATTTACAGATGGGTATTTAGGGTCTACGGTGTAGCATACCGCACAATCTGCGATACCACCATGTTTCTTTACACTTTTGATCGTCTCCTTTACATTGTCAACATCGTTGAGTGCATCGAAGATACGCATAATTCCAAGACCGCTCTCGATTGAGTTACGACAAAATCCGTCGATGATCTCAGTCGTATATGGGGCGTAACCAAACAAGTTACGTCCACGAGAGAGTGCCGTAAGTTTAGATACACCACCAATCTCGGCGTGAATCTTTTCGAGACGCGTCCAAGGGTTCTCGCCTAGGTAGCGCATCACAGAGTCAGGTACTGCACCTCCCCACACCTCCATAGCGTAGAAAGCGGCATCCTTGTAATAAGGCAGACATCTATCAATCTGCTCTTGTGTCATTCGTGTCGCGAAAGACGACTGTTGTCCATCGCGAAGAGATAAATCTCTAATTTTGAGTGTACGACTCATTTGGTGAAAATTTTGTAAAAAAAGTTATTTTTCAGTGCTGTTTGTTCTCTTTTGCTATCTCTGTTTTGTCAGCAAAAAAAGCCCTTTTGGACTCCGTGTGCCACATTTAGCCTATAACATTCGAGTCCTCAGTTGCTTACGTTACTGTTTTTTTTGTAACAGTAGGTCGCAAAGATATGAAATATTTCTATAATCCAAACGTTTTGCAGCTAATTTTTGTATATTTGTCGCATATTTTTTTTAACATACTATTTAATATAAGTAAAATCTATGACACCATTGGCTGTAGCTATCACTTTAGCTATATATATACTAACTCTTTTGTCCGCAGCATACTACTCTAGTCGACGTGCTCGCAATAGTGACTACTTTGTTGCAGGTCGATCGTTGCAGTGGCAGATGGCTGCTATGGCTATGGTTGCAGCTGCTATGTCGGGCATCACTTTTGTCTCTGTCCCTGGGTCGGTCATGCTCGACTCCTTCTCCTATATGCAGATGACTTTGGGCTTTACGGTTGGGCAGTTTGTAATTGCGTTTGTCTTGATACCTATATTTTATAGACATAAGGTTATCTCGCTCTACGAATACCTCGAAGGTCGTTTCGGGTCGGTATCACATAAGAGTGGTGCATGGTTCTTCTTCATCTCGAAGGTGACTATCGCAGCTCTTCGCCTCTATATAATGTGTGTAGCACTCCAAATATTGCTCTATGACCACTATAATATTCCATTTTGGGTCAATGCGCTGTTGGGTGTTGGGGTGATTTGGCTTGCAACGCGTCGAGGTGGTGTGAAGTCGCTGATCTGGACTGATACCCTCAAAACCCTCTGTTTGGTTGGAAGTCTGGTCTTGACAATCCTCTTTATTTCGCGCGATTTTGGTTGGAGTATACCGCAGATGGTGGATCGAGTTGCAGAGTCCGACTATTCGCAGATCTTCTTCTTTGATGATCCATCATCTCCAAAATACTTCTGGAAGATGTTCCTTGCTGGGGTCTTTACACTTATCGCTATGACGGGGCTCGATCAAGATATGATGCAGTGTAATCTGAGCTGTGTCGATTATCGACATGCGCAGAAGAATATTGTTGTAACGGCAATGTGTCAAATGGTGGTTATAATGTTATTCCTTGTCTTGGGAGTTCTGCTCTATGAGTATGCGGCGGCTCACTCTCTTGCAATTCCCGAGAAGAGCGACCAACTATTCTCATTTGTCGCGGTTGAAGCAGGACTTCCGATGGTGGTTGGAGTTCTATTTGTCTTGGGACTTACAGCCTCGACATTTGCCTCGTCGGCATCCTCTTTGACAGCCCTTACAACATCGTGTACGGTCGATCTTTTGGGGGGTGGAAAGAGTCGATCGGAGGCTGAATTGACGCGTGTGCGACACTCTGTACACTTTGTCTTGGCGGTAATTATTGGTCTGTTGATCCTAGTCGTTGGTGAGTTTAGCGACCAAAGTGTCATAAATGTGCTCTTTAAATTTGTTGGCTATACCTATGGCCCGATACTCGGTATCTTCACCTTTGGAATGGCTACAAAGTGGCGAGTTCACGATCGTTGGGTGTGGCTTGTTGCTGTTATGTCACTTGTGATTAGTGTTGTGGGGGAGCAGATAGTTTTGAGGCAGTTTGACTATAAGATTGGATTTGAACTACTTATATACAATGCAATAATTACCATTGTTGGTATGATGTTATTAATTAAGCGTAGATAATATGAAATTCCTAGATACAATAGCGAATAATCGCAGACCTTTGATGATGCTTTTTTGCATGGTTAGTGGGGTAGTGCTCTATCGCCCTCTGTCGGTTGTTGATTCTGTGACAGACCACCTTATAGCTCCATCCTTGATCTTTGGAATGTTATTTGTCACCTTTTGTAGGGTTCGTATTCGAGAGCTTAAATTCACATGGTTGCAATTTGCGATGATTCTTTTTCAGCTTATTGCTACACCTCTTAGCTACTTCGTATTCTTGCCATTTGGAGAGTTGATCGCTCAAGGGGCTATGATCTGCTTTTTAGCTCCTATAGCTATGGCTGCTGTCGCTGTTGGGGCTCTTTTGGGAGGGCGAGTTACAACGATTGCCTCCTATACACTGATCTGTAATTTGGTGATCGCCATCGCTGCTCCATACTATCTCGATACCTTTGGAGATGGAGAGTGTACTTTAGCTCAGATTCTTTGGCGTGTTGCGCCATTGTTGATCTCTCCGCTTGTGGCGGCTCAGCTTTTGAAGGTCGTTTGGCGAGGTGCTGTTGAGTGGATCGCTGCACATAGCCAGATGTCGTTCTATATGTGGTTGGTCTCGATGCTTATCACTTTGGCGCGTACAACAGGTTTTGTGGTAGAGGTGCGCGACGAAGTCCCTATAATGGTTGGAGTGGGGTTGGCACTTGTCGCTTTTGTAGCTTGTGCGGTGCAGTTTGTTTTAGGTCGAAAGTTGGGAAATTACTTTGGAGAGCCAGTCGCTGGAACACAATCTTTGGGACAGAAAAACACAGTCCTAGCGGTGTGGTTGGCACAGAGTTTCCTCTATCCTGTTAGCTCAATTGCACCGACCGCCTATATTATCTGGCAGAATCTCGCAAACTCATACCAGATATTTCGTCATGACCGCCTACGCTCCAAAGAGGAGTAGACGGTCAAACTCAATCTTGTTATAGTTCGCGACCAAGGAGCTCCCTGAAATCTGTTACGATCTCATCAGCATCGCTCTTTTCGCGAAGCTCCTCTGCCGATATTGTTGTAGAGAGAGCAATTACCTTTGCAACTTTTGCATTGCGAGCCGACTTGATACCTACGATCGCATCCTCAAAGACAAGACACTCCGAAGGGTCTAACTCTAGCAGTTTAGCAGCGGTCAAATATATCTCAGGGTCTGGTTTGCAGTGTGACACCAAATCGCTATATACAAGTGCCGAAAAATACTCCTCAATACCGCACTCTCTGAGTACAAACTCTACATTCTCCTTACATCCCGAAGATCCTACAGCACACTTTATACCCTTTGCTTTTAGCTCCTTTAGGATCTCGACAAGTCCAGCTACAGGTGTGATGGTCTTGCTATATATCTCACGATAGATCGCCTCTTTCTCAGCCGATAGAGCCTCAATGCCACGCTCCGCAACAACCTCGGCAGGCAATACAATATTCATAATCTCATCGTTGCCCATTCCCGAGCATTTGTAGATCTTCTCACTAATATTCTCGACATTAAAGTCTTCACAAAATCGCTCGAATGCTTGGATGTGTACCGCCATATTGTCAACCAACACACCATCCATATCGAAGAGTACTCCCTTAATCATAATCTGCATTTTTATTGTTTGAGGCAAAGATAGTAAATCTAATTTTAATTGTTGGAAAATTGTGTTATATTTGTATTTAGAATTATTAGTCTCCGATAAAAAGATGACAGTGGTAATTTTATTGGTATCATGTTATCGAATCCAACGGATTCGTCATCCTGAACTTGATTCAGGATCTCCCGATTTTCGTGCAACGAAAACTCGGGCACGAAGAGAGTATTTTGAAAAAGAGAGTTTGATAATGTCCCCGAGATTCCGCCTTTGGCGAAATTCGGGAGATCCTGAATCAAGTTCAGGATGACGAAATTTTCAATTTCGTATCTCAAGTGGGACTGCAAAAAAAGAATCGGACAAGAGTAGTATTTAATTTAGATTGCAATGAAAATAACAATATTGGGGCCTGCACACCCATATAGAGGCGGTTTAGCGGCTATTATGCAGAGTATAGCGCGAGAGTATTCGAGGCGAGGCGATGAGGTTTTGATCCGCACCTTCACCCTTCAATACCCCGAATTTCTATTCCCTGGTGAGAGCCAAACAGTTGACAGCGATCCGCCTCAAGATCTATCTATTGTGAGGTGTGTGAATACGATGAACCCTTTGAATTGGATAAAGGTTGGTCTAAAAATACGCTCTGATGCCCCCGATATCCTTCTGCTTAAATATTGGACACCATTTATGGCACCATGTTTTGGAACTATCGCTAGAGTGGCAGCGAGTAATGGACATACAAAAGTTATATGTCAGATCGACAACGTAGAGCCTCACGAACACCATATCATAGATCGACCATTCAACAGATACTTCTTGAGGAGTGTCGATGGATTTATATATATGTCGGATCAGGTCTATAACGAACTCAAAGCCTATAGCAGTGCACCAGCTCTCTTCTCGCCACACCCGATGTTCGAAAATTTCGGAGCAAGAGTTTCGAAAGAGGCTGCTTGTGAGGCGTTAAAACTAGATCCATCGCAGAGATACGCACTCTTTTTTGGGCTTATTCGAGACTATAAGGGGCTCGACATCCTCTTTGATGCGTGGGCTCAACTCAAAGCTAAGGGTGTAATTGCCAATAAAAAGTTAATTGTAGCGGGGGAGTTCTATACAGCAAAGGAGAGGTATTACGATCAGATCAAGAGGCTCGCAGTCGGAGATGATATAATCATGCACGACCACTTTATAGATGATTCAAATGTCGCAAATTACTTCTCGTTGAGTGATTTTGTGGTGCTTCCATACCACACAGCTTCACAGAGTGGAGTGACACAGATCGCCTATAACTTCTGCACACCTATGATAGTAACTCGTGTCGGGGGGCTGCCCGAAATTGTCCCCGATGGTAGGGTAGGTTACCTATGTGACCCAACATCCGAGAGTGTGGCGGAGGCTATCGAGAAGATCTGGCAACCAAATATTGTTGAGCAGTTTGGTGTGAATATTATAGAGGAGCGGAAGCGTTTCTCGTGGGGTGCGATGTGTGATAAGATTATCTCACTTTACCATCTATTGCTCCATTGATGAATATTTCTGGAGTAGTTTGTAGGCGTTGTCAATCCCCAACTCTCCAGCCTTTGAGAGGTCAATACACCCTTTGCGCGTATCCTTCATCATGATCTGGACAACGCCTCGATTATAATACGCTTCGGCGAATCCAGGGTATAACTCAATAGCTCTATTATAGGCATTGTATGCTTCGGGTAGTTTGTTCGAGACGACCAGTAGCCCTGCCAAATTATAGTGCGAGTATGCTAAATTTGGATGTAGTTTTATGGCTCTCTCTATATCCGCAATTGCCTCATCATAGTCGTAGTTCTGTTTAACGGCACTGTTGAGTCTGTTGGCTGGATCGGCATCTATCGTGATACGCTGGAATGAGCTCTCTATGGAGCTTATAAATTCGATCATTTCGGCGCGTGCAACTGCTCTATTTATATACAAGAATGGGTTTTGTGGGTCACACTCTATAGCGTAACTAATACTCTCTAACGAGCTGGTATACTGCTTGATTAGATTCTGTGTAATACCCAACTTAAAGAGATTTAACCACTCCTCACTCTTTGTCAATTGACCACGATACTCACGCTCCATAGATGACAGTATCTCGTTTGGAATATCTGTTGGGCGGTGGTCGATTGCTAGATACTCATTATCTACATCTTCGAGGAACTTCATCAGCCTCGCATCGTAATACTCATGATGATTTGGCTTGTCTGCATCTGGTTTTATATACGTAAATTTGAATAGCGATATGAGTTTCAGATCATCATTTGATCCGCCTATACCCCCTCCATTGATACTCTCGAAGCTAGATCCAGAGAGTTTTGTGTCGAATGAGAGGAGTCTGTCAAAGCGATATGTTGAGTCTGAGTAGATCGAGTAGCTGCTATCACGAAGTTTCGATTGATGCTCCGAGATCTTCCTATCGGCTGTCTTTTTATCCGCCATAGCTCCATTGGAGTCACGAAGCAGGAAGCGAATATTCGAGCGATATAGATACGCATTTGCAAAGTCGGGATATAGCTCAATTGCGCGAGTGTAATCCTGCTCCGCACGCTCAACCTCGCCCAATCTAGTGAGTAGATTTGCACGATAAAAATATACCAAAACATTATCTGGTGAGAGATAAGCGACATGGTCGTAATCCTCAAGTGCTTTATTGTAATCACCCACCTGACTCAACATAATTGCTCGATTGAAGTAGGTGAGGGAGTTCGAAGGGTCGAGAGAGATCACCCTATCAAGATCTTTTATGGCATCGTCGGGGCGATGTAGATTGTTGTAGACTATTGCGCGGTTGAAGTATGAGTGTAGATGTGTCGAGTCATTCGAAATAGCACTATTAAAATCCTCCTTCGCCTTGTTATATCTCTCTTGTGAAAGGAGCAATGATCCGCGACGATTATACCCCTCTGGGCTCTTTCGATTGGTCTGAATCGCAATGTCGAAGTTCTCATACGCCTTAATAGTATCTTTGAGCTGAAGGTAACATATACCACGATTTATATATGCGTCCGCGGTCTTTCGCTCTTGACGAATATATAGATCAAAATCCTCGATAGCCTCCTCGAATTGTTGATTTAGCAGACGTGTGACTCCACGGCTGTAGTATGGATCAGGGAGATCTGGGCGCAGATCAATCGCCTTTGCAAAATCTTTCAACGCATCGTCGTAGTTTCCCAATCGTGATCGAGTTATTGCGCGATATGTATATGCTATTGTGTAGACTGGATTGTGTTCAATGGCTAGCGATAGGTCACTATCCGCACCAATCAGATCCGACATGTTATACTTTGCGATTCCTCGCAAAAAGTACGCTTCATAAGCTCTGTCATCGGATCTAATCAGGGAGTTGAGGACTGCGATAGACTCTCGATACTCACCCCCAATGAGCTTTTGTCGACCCATCCACAAAAAATACTCCTTGTTATACTGGGCATCAACGGTTGTAGTGCCTAATATAAGCATAACAACCGTTAATAACCATAACGTGATATTTTTTCGTATCTGCACCATACCTCTCACTAACGACTTATATCTGATATATATTGTTACTCTTCGTATCCAAATCTACGAAGTTGACGGTCGTTATTGCGCCAATCATCACTCACCTTAACATGCATCTGGAGGAATACCTTTTTGTCCAAGAACCTCTCCATATCTATACGAGCCTGAGTTCCAACTCGTTTGAGTCTCTCGCCTTTGTGTCCAATCAAAATACCCTTTTGAGAGTCTCTAGCAACGTAGATAGTTGCAGAGATCTTGTCGATCGTCTCCTCCTCCGTATAGCTATCTATCACCACCTCGCAGCAGTATGGAATCTCTTTATCATAATTTGTGAGGATCTTTTCGCGGATGATCTCCGTGGCGAAGAATCTTAGAGTCTTGTCGGTAAGTGTATCCTTCGGATAGAATGGCTCACCCTCGGGAAGGGAACCTAAAATCAGATCAAAGAGCCCTCCAATATTGAAGTTCTCCTTCGCTGATGTCGGAACAATCTTCGCCTTTGGAAGACGCTCTTGCCACCTCTCAACTAGCTCTTCAAGAGCCTCGGGAGTTGTAAGGTCGACCTTATTAATGACAAGAATTGTTGGGGTGTCGCTGCGTCCGATTCTATCCAATATCTCCTGCGATCTATCACTCTGCTCCACGGTGTCGGTGACATATAGCAATATGTCGGCATCCGATACTGCACCCGTCACAAAACGCATCATCGACTCTTGGAGCTTATAGTTTGGCTTCAAGATACCAGGGGTGTCGGAGTATACGATCTGGAAATTATCGCCATTGACGATTCCCATAATTCTATGGCGCGTAGTTTGTGCCTTAGAGGTTATGATCGAGAGTCTCTCTCCGACGAGTGCATTCATTAAGGTCGATTTTCCGACATTTGGGTTGCCGATGATATTGACAAATCCCGATAGGTGTTTTTCCATCTATTCTTTTTAAAATTATCTTCTATTAGTCCCCAATAAATTTTTTAGACAGTCCCACTTGAGATACGAAATTGAAAATTTCGTCATCCTGAACTTGTTTCAGGATCTCTGCATCATTTGTTAAACTGTTTTTATTAGAATAATATTATCGTATGTAGAGATCCTGAAACAAGTTCAGGATGACGTTCCTATCGGAACGTATCTCAAATGTGACTATCGGTAAAAGTCAGTCTCATTTAGTTCAGATATGAATAATACTATACGTTACAACACTTTTATTGGATGCTAATAATTATCTTCTAAAGCCAGGCATTTTTGGCATACCAGGCATCTTTGGCATCTTGCCCTTGCCGCCACCAGCGACCATCTTCATCATCTTGCTCGTCTGCTCGAACTGCTTGATAAGTTTATTCACCTCAGCCAGAGATGTTCCACTTCCTTTGGCAATTCTCTCGCGACGACTAGCATTCAAGATCGATGGTTTCGAACGCTCGGCAGGAGTCATCGAGCCTATGATCGCCTCTGTCTGTTTAAATGCGTCATCAGGAATGTCGACATCCTTCATCATCTTGCCCATCCCTGGGATCATACCTGCAAGATCTTTGAGATTACCCATCTTCTTGATCTGTTCGATCTGAGAAATGAAGTCGTTGAAGTCAAACTCATTTTTGTAGATCTTCTTTTTGAGTCTACGTGCCTCCTCCTCGTCGTATTGCTCCTGCGCACGCTCAACAAGTGATACCACATCACCCATTCCCAAGATACGATCAGCCATACGCTCAGGATGGAAGGTCTGTAGAGCCTCCATCTTCTCGCCACTCGATATAAACTTAAGAGGCTTGTTTACAACCGAACGGATCGAGATCGCAGCACCACCACGAGTATCTCCGTCCAACTTTGTAAGTACTACACCATCAAAATCCAGACGATCATTAAACTCCTTGGCTGTATTTACAGCATCTTGTCCCGTCATCGAATCAACAACAAAGAGAGTCTCCGAAGGGTTGATCGCCGCCTTGATTGCTGTGATCTCCTTCATCATCTCCTCATCCACTGCCAAACGACCAGCGGTATCGACAATCACCGTGTTAAAGGCATTTTGACGAGCATATGCAATTGCATTTTGAGCAATCTTCACAGGCTCTTTGCTATCCATCTCGGTGTAGACCTCCACTCCAATCTGAGACCCTAGAACCTTAAGCTGTTCGATTGCGGCAGGGCGATATACGTCACACGCCACAAGCAACATCTTGCGTCGGCTCTTCTCTTTGAGCTGCAAAGCGAGCTTTCCCGAAAATGTAGTCTTTCCCGAACCCTGAAGTCCTGCAATTAGGATTACCGCAGGGTTGCCATCAAGTTTGATCTCGGTAGCCGTTCCACCCATCAACTCTGCCAACTCGTCGCGAACGATCTTGGTTAGCATCTGTCCTGGCTTCACCGACTTTACAACATCTGCTCCGATAGCCTTTTTCTTCACCTCGTCGGTGAAATTCTTGGCAACTTTGTAGTTTACATCGGCATCGATAAGTGCACGACGAATCTCTTTGAGCGTCTCCGCGATATTTATCTCGCTAATTCGACCCTCTCCTTTGAGGATCTTAAAGGAGCGTTCTAGCTTATCTGTTAAATTCTCAAACATATCCTTACTTTGTGATCTTACTCATAAACTTCTCACGATCGACAATAAAGCGAGTGTGTACACCCTCTCCAATTAGGCTCTCACCATCGCGAGCTCCAACATTAAGTGTGATTTTGCGACCCTCTACCTCTGTAACTACAGCTGTAGCTACAATCTCAGCACCCAATCCCGATGCCTTTATGTGTGTAGCATTCATCTCTGTTCCAACAGTTGTTGAGCCCTCCGAAAGAGCTTCGGCAACAGCCTTCATTGCTGCATTCTCCATTAGTGCAATCATTGCAGGAGTTGCGAAAACGGCAAGATCTCCCGATCCCATTGTTGCTGCTGTATTTGCCTCCGTAACAGTTGTTGTGCTTTGCGCCGAAAGACCTTTTATGAGTTCCATACTAAAATTTGATTTTTTTCTGTTATATTTGTAATGCCACAAAGGTAATAATTTTTTGTTGGATATGAAACTCATACATCAACTCATTCTCATCTTACTCTGCTCAGCGACCATTTTTCCGTCGTTGGGAGCCTCTTCGCACGCCTTGACCGATGATGATGTGGTTGGAAATATACGATTTAAGCCCATTGTTGTCTATGCCAAAGGGATCGATCAACGTAAATATTGGCGTTTGGTTAGGGCTGTAAAGAGAGTCTACCCTCTGGCAAAGACTGCTCAAGAGAAGCTGCGAGATATGGAGGATCATATAGAGACCCTATCCAAAAAATCGGAGAAGAGGGCATATGTTCGTCTTGTCTATGACCAGATCAAGGCGGAGTATACTCCAGTGCTAAAAAAGATGACCATAACAGATGGGCGAGTATTGATACGACTCATAGATCGAGAGACCGATTATACAGCCTATGGTATCCTAGATGAATTTAAGGGTGGATTGACCGCGACATTCTGGCAGGGTGTGGGGCGTATATTTGGTCATAATCTCAAAGATGAGTATGGCACAAATGATGAGGATCGTATGATAGAGATGATAATCCAATATTACGAGGCGGGGTTAATTTGATTTCGCCTTGTGTGAGGCTACAATCTTTCCGCTCTTCATGGTGATATATAGATTTTTATCTACCATACATCTCTTATCTGTATCAAGGATAAGTTTCGGGTCGATGGTCTGTCCAACAACGCGAACCTCAAAATGCAGATGATCTCCCGTGGCACGCCCTGTGCGCCCAGCCTTTGCAATAACATCACCAGCTTTTACCTCTTGGTTAACCTTGACCAGAAGTTTCGTTGCGTGGGCATACACAGTCTCTAGACCACTGTAGTGGCGGATTACAACTGTATTTCCATATCCACCATAATACTTTGCAAATCGAACAACGCCATCAAACGCTGCAAAGATATCATCACCGCGGTTTGCCTTAATATCGACACCTGTGTGCATACGACCATTTCGCAATCCATAATCTGACGTTAAATGACCGTCAGCAGGGTAGTGGAACTCATCAACTAATTCAGGCATATCTATCTCTAGATCGGTAAACGACAGAAGATTTTTAAATGCAGGCAGGGCAACATGTGCACTCTCCTCGACTGTAAATGGTTCGATCTTAGGACGCTGTTTTGTTGTCTCTTCTTTTGTTTCATCTTTTCTTTTGGACTTTTTATCCTCTGAGGGGACATTGAGCCACGTAACCTCCTCTTCATTGATTACATGCCTTCTCTTCGATGTAAATATGGAGCATGACACTAAAGTCAACACGAATAGTACATATATAATAACTCTGGAATATCTTGTCATTTGATTGATATTTATACAGCTGCAAAAATAGTTAAAATTAGAGCTACAATAAAAGAATAGCCTCCCGATTTTTAGTCGAAAGGCTATTTTTTTATTCTAAGAATCTGTTTATTGAGCTTTATTGAGCTCCGTTACCCATTGCGATAAGTACAACTCCAACAATCATAGCTCCAAGAGCAGAGTACAAGAACATCTTAGCTTTAGATGGTGCATTATCCCACTCGCGAGCAAACAATCCTCCAAGAACTGCAAGCAATACAGACGCAGTGTTGTAGATCGCATAACCAACCGTGTTACCATTGTCACCCAAGTTGTATGCAGCATATGCAAAGACTGCCGAAGCCGCAAAGTTGAAGATCGCCATAATACAGATCAACATAAAGTTGCTCTTGAATGGAACAGAAGAGAAGTATCCCCAACACTTATTTGCAGTCAACTGCCAAGCGAAGAATGGAAGTACGTAGACCGCACCAGAGACATAGATCACAAACATAACTGCAATAGAGCTCATCCACTCAGGGTTACCTTGCTCTAATACAGCAGCTGTAATTGGCTTAACACCAACTGCATTCGCGAGGCTGAAGCCTGTTGCGAAGAGTCCTCCTACAAGAGCGATGATAATACCGCGTGCAACCTTACCAGCCTCAAGCTCCTCCATGTGACTTTTAGCCTCCTCTGACTCCTTGCGAAGGATTCCAGCGCGACCATTAGCGAAGATACCAAGCAAAATTACGAAGAGTCCTGCGATGATATACATCAATGAGTTTGTCGATGGTAGACCATCAACAAAGAATGGTAGGGTAGAGCCGACTAAGATAACAGCTCCAATAAAGATAGAGAATCCGAGTGACATACCGATATAATCAATAGCCTTACTCCACATCTGAACTCCAACACCCCACAACATAGATGCCGCAACCATAATCATCAATACATCTCCTGGAATACTACCTAGAATAGTCGAGAAGTTGTTGATTAATGAGAATGCCACTAATACTGGGAATACGACCAATGCCATCAAGAAAAAGAGAGCCCAAGTATTTTCGTATTTATACCCCTTTACAAATTTTTCGGGCAGTGCATATAGTCCTAGCATTATACCAGCTACAAGTGCCCAGATTACTCCTTCAATCATAATTTTTTAGATTTTAATCAGGTTCTAAAAGTTAAATTTAAATATTGTTTGACTCTCGAATGTCTCGCCAGCATCGAGCATTACAGCTGGAGATCCTGCCAAGTTTGGTCCATTCGGAATACGATGTGTCTCGAAGCATAATCCTCGATACTTACCATACTTCTCGCCGCTCTCACGTTGCAATTTATCAGATGTGTAGATTCCAGTATAGAACAATCCGCCATACTCAGTTGTCAATACATCGACCGAACGATTTAGCGGTGCATATGCGAATGTAGCAACTTTGCGAGCTGTAGGCTGCATTCCACCCTCATAGAGGAAGTAGTGCTCAAAGCCCGATCCCAATCCACTGTGTACATCTCCAATAACCTTCGCTGTCGTTAGATCATCAATCTGACCAGCTACACTTACGCAACTCTGCTCGAATGTACCCTCCGATAGAAGAGGTACTCTGACAGTTGAATCAACCTGTACCGTATGCCCTTCAATATTCTCGCGGAATGCCGAGAGGTTGAAATACGTATGGTTGGTCATTGTAAATGGAGTGCGCTTTGTGGTTGTCGCTTTATAGCTAAATGACAATGAGTTATCATCACAAAGAGAGATAGTCACCTCTGCTACAACCTCACCAGGGTAGCCTTGATCCCCATCCTCGCTTATCAACGAGAATGTTAGAGCCGACTCTTCGCAGCTCTTAAGACTCCACATACGTTTATCGAAGCCCACAACTCCACCATGAAGATTGTGAGTGTCGCAATTTGCAGTAAGCACAATGTCATCATACTTTGCGTCCTTGATTGTAGAGCAGTAACGCCCCACAGTAGATCCAAAGAATGGTGCATTTGCCTTGTACTCCTCCGAGAAATATCCCTCAAGGGTATCAAATCCACAAACGACATTATCTTTTGTTCCATCGCTGTTTGGAATCAGAATAGAGGTTACGGTGACACCATAATCCATCAAATGAACCTCCATCCCAGAGTTGTTTTTCATCTTATAGAGAGTGACCTCCCCACACGGAAGAGAGCCAAATGAGATTTTTTCTATGCTCATAAAGTTTTAAAATTAAGTTTATTCTTAGGTTAGAATCTATTTAAAATAGCTCTTGCGTAGATTGGCGAGAGCTATTTTTTAATAGATTTGTTGTAGCAAATAAGTGGTCAGCTTACATCTTATACTGCTCAAGCATCTCCCAGTTGAACTCTACACCAACACCTGGAGTTGAAGGAGCTATAGCCATATGATTTTCAACAACAAGTGGACGCATAGTGTAACGATCGATCGGGAAGCTATGTACTTCAATCCATCCAGCATGCTCCTGCGACGATACAAGGCTTACGTGAAGCTCCTGCATACCGTGTGAACATACCTTTACACCGCTATTCTTGAATAGTTTTGCCGCCTGCAACCATCCTGTGATACCACCACAGTTTGAAGCGTCTGGCTGAACAAAGCTAAGTTTCGAATCCTCCAAAGCATACTCAAACTCATGGATAGTGTGTAGATTCTCACCCATAGCTACTGGCATTCCTGTAGCCTCTGTGATCTGAGCATACCCCTTGTAGTTGTCTGGAATAACAGGCTCCTCGAACCAAGTGATATCGCAATCTTTCACACGATTAGCAAGCGCAATAGCTTGATCTACCGTTAGAGAGTAGTTAGCATCGATCATGAATGTGATATCTGGACCAATCAACTCTCTGACAGCCTTGATACGCTCAACATCCTCATCTGGATTGGCACGTCCGATCTTGATCTTTACACCATCGAAACCTGCTGCCAAATATCCACGGATATTATTTAACAACTTCTCAAGTGGGAATAAAAGATCAATTCCACCGCAATAAGCTCTACACTTATCCGCAGCACCACCGGCAACCTTCCACAAAGGCTCGCCCAACTTCTTGCAACGTAGATCCCACAATGCGATATCTACAGCCGAAACTGCGAATGAAGCGATACCACCACGTCCAACGTAGTGGATATGCCACTGCATCTCCTCGTAGATAGACTCGACATCCGTAGCATCTTTTCCGATCAAGAATGGAGCTAGATCGTGCTCGATCATCGCCTTTGTAGCCCATCCTCCCTTACCTCCAGTATAGGTATAACCTGTACCAGTGCTACCGTCACTTAGAGTGACAGTAGCTGTGATAAGTTCGAAATGGAAGTGATCTCCATGTTTTGCATCAGAGAGCACCTCATCAAGTGGAACTTGGAAAAGCTCCACTTTGATTGATTCTATAATACGACTCATAGTCTCTATTTTTTGTAGCGTACGTAGAAAGTCTTCTTTTCAAGGTATTGCTCAAAGCCATACTTGCCATCCTCACCACCAGCACCACTCAACTTGTAACCATTGTGGAAACCTTGATGAAGCTCACCATGACCACGATTAACATAGATCTCACCGAAGTCAAGATCAGTGTTAAGAGTCATAACGCGGTTAAGATCCTTTGTGTATACCATAGCAGCAAGACCATACTCGCAATCATTAGCATATCCGATTACCTCATCATAAGTCGAGAACTTCAACACAGGAAGGATAGGTCCGAATGACTCCTCGTGAACGATAGTCATATCCTGCTTAACATCGGTCAAGATAGTTGGCATAAACCAGTTACCCTTCTCGAACTCAGCACCCTCTGGAGCCTTTCCACCATAAGCTAGAGTAGCACCCTCTTTCAAAGATACCTCTACCAACTCATGCATATGCTTCAACTCGCTCTTGTTGATCTTTGGTCCCATCTGAGAAGACTCGCAGAATGGATTACCAACCTTGATAGCCTTAACCTTAGCCATAAACTTCTCCATGAACTCGTCATAAATTGACTCCTGTACATAAAGACGCTCGTTACAAGTACATACCTGACCGCAGTTATCGAAACGTGACCACAACGCAGCCTCTACTGCGTCGTCGATGTCAGCATCCTCAAACACAATGAATGGAGCTTTACCACCCAACTCTAGCTGTACGTGAGCCAAGTGCTTAGATGCTGCCTGGAAGATCTGCTGACCAACAGGTGTACTACCTGTCATTGTTACCATCTTAGTGATCTCATTCTCGACAAGAGCAGTTCCCATTACGCGACCAGATCCTGTAACGATGTTCAAAACACCATCAGGGATACCAGCCTTAGCAGCCAACTCACCCAACATCAAAGTTGAGATTGGAGTCTCAGTTGTAGGTTTAACAACGATAGTGTTACCTGCAACCAAAGCTGGGCCAATCTTGCGACCTGCCAATGCGAATGGGAAGTTCCATGCTGTGATAGCTACAACTACACCACGAGGGATTTTTTGGATCCAAATATGCTCATTCTCGTTATCTGATGGCACGATGTCACCCTCCATTCTGCGTGCCCACTCGCACGCATAACGGATGAATGAACAACATACGTCAACCTCAAAGCGAGCCACTGTAAGTAACTTACCTTGCTCTGAAGTTATCATATTAGCCAACTCCTCACGGTTTGCAGCAATCTGGTCACAGAAAGCGTATAGAAGCTCAGCACGACGACGAGCTGTAAGTGCAGCCCAACCTTTTTGTGCCGCCTGCGCTACCTCCAATGCTACAACAGCATCATCTGCACCGCCATTTGCCACCATTCCAACTATTGAGTCATCAGATGGACTATAAACCTCTGTATATTTTCCGTTCAATGGTGCTTTCCAGCCACCACCGATATATTGATCGTATTGTTGCATAGTTATATTAATTATTTAGGTTGCTTTCCGATGTATGCAAGGATACCACCATCAACATACAACACGTGACCATTTACGAAGTCTGAAGCCTCTGAAGCCAAGAATACAGCTGGGCCAGCCAAATCCTCTGGATTTCCCCAACGCTCTGCTGGAGTCTTAGCCAAGATAAATGAATCGAATGGGTGACGAGAACCATCAGCTTGAAGCTCGCGAAGTGGAGCAGTCTGTGGAGTTGCGATATAACCAGGTCCGATACCATTACACTGGATGTTGAATGCACCATACTCAGAAGCGATGTTACGAGTCAACATCTTAAGACCTCCCTTAGCTGCTGCATAAGCCGATACAGTCTCACGACCAAGCTCAGACATCATAGAGCAGATGTTGATGATCTTACCTGCATTCTTCTTCATCATCGCTGGAAGAACAGCCTTAGCCATGATAAATGGAGCGTTTAGATCGATGTCGATTACCTGACGGAACTCAGCAGCTGACATCTCGTGCATTGGGATACGCTTGATGATACCTGCGTTGTTAACCAAGATATCTACAGAACCTACTGTAGCCTCGATATCAGCAACCATTGCGGTAACAGCCTCCTCGTTAGTTACGTCACATACGTAACCCTTAGCATCAATTCCGATCTCTTTGTAAGCTGCAAGTCCTTTGTCTACTAGCTCCTGCTTGATATCATTGAAAACGATCTTTGCGCCAGCTCCTGCTAGACCAGTTGCGATAGCGAATCCGATACCATAAGATGCACCTGTTACTAGGGCAATTTTGCCCTCCAAATTAAAGTTTGCCATTGTTTTATTATTTATTATTTTAAGGTTTTATGAAAAATATTTTTGTTAAATTCTAAATTATGCTTGACAGTCGATAAGGAACTTCATTCCATTAGGGTTAGCGTCGATCTCAGAGAAGATATCTTGGATCTTCTCTAGTGGCATTACGTTTGTGATGATATTTGCCAATGGAAGCTCGCCTTTGTTTGTAAGGGCGATTGCTGTCTCGTAATCCTCATACTCATAAACACGAGCACCAAGAACTGTAAGCTCACGCCAGAACATCATCTTCAAGTCGATTGGACGTGGTTGAGCATGGATAGCAACAACTACGATACGAGCGCAAAGACCTGCGATCTCAGTCATTGTGTTAAGTGTAGCCTGAACACCAGCAACCTCGAATACTACGTCAGCCAATGATCCGTTGCTAACCTCTGTTACATACTCCAAAAGGTTCTTCTCTGCTGGGCTAACAACATCGAATCCCATTCCGCGAAGCAACTCGATACGAGTAGGGTTCATCTCTGAGATGATAACTTTAGCACCTGTAGAGCGAGCAACCATAGCAACCAATGCACCGATAGGACCACCACCAAGTACAACCGCTACCTCACCCTCTTTAAGTCCACTGCGACGAACATCGTGGCAAGCTACTGCCAATGGCTCGATAAGTGCAGCTAGCTTAAGGTCGATTGTCGATGGCAACTTATGTACAGTGAAAGACATGATGTTCCAATACTGTTGAAGAGCTCCCTCGCTATCAATTCCGATAAACTTCAACTTCTTAGCAATGTGGCTATGTCCCTTATCAGAAGCATCCTCCAAACGGTTATCAAGTGGGCGAACAACAACTTTGTCACCTATCTCAAAACCCTCTACACCCTCACCGATAGCGTCGATAGTACCCGACATCTCGTGACCAATTGTCTCAGGAATAGATACGCGAGAGTCCATGTTTCCGTGGTAGATGTGAACGTCACTACCGCAGATTCCGCAATATGCAACTTTGATTCTAACCTCGCCAGCAGCAGGTGCTACCAACTCTTTCTCTTTTACAGTGAAGGTTTTGTTGCCTTCGTAAAAACTTGCTTTCATTACTATAGTTTATTTAGTTAAATAAGTTTGTTATATAATGTATTATAATTACTCTTGTTCTATTGGATTACGATACTCCTCTTGCTCATAGAATTGCTCCATTACTCGTTGCTCACAGAAGCGATCCAACATCCAACGTGGACGCTCCAAAGTCATCTCCCAATCGAACAACATCTTGTAATATTTCTCCATAAGTTCTGGGTGTTGAGCCGCTATATTGTTTTGCTCGCCACAATCCTTACTAATATCGTATAATTCAGCTGGACGATCAGGGAAACGCATAAACTTTAGATCGCCATCACGAACCACTCCACGGTTCTCACACTTCCAGTAAAGTGTTTGGTGAGGTCGACCATCATTTTTGCCTGTTAGGTAAGGTATTACATCTACTCCATCTAGCCCTGCATCCTCTGGGATCTCGACACCTGCTGCCTCTGCAAACGTAGGCAAGAAATCCATGAAACTAACTGGATAAGGGTAGCGAGTATTCCCTTCAATAACCCCTGGATAGACAACAAATGCAGGGACACGAACACCACCCTCTAAGAATGTCGCCTTCATACCTCGAAGTGGATAGTTAGAGGTGTGTGTGCCATTAGGGCCACCATTATCATTACTAAATACGATGATTGTATTCTCGTCAAGTCCCTGCTCTTTGAGCGTGTCAAATAGTCGTCCAATTGCACGATCCATAGAGAATGCCATAGCGGCTAATTTTCTGCGGTATGGATCTTCGATATCAGGGAATAGATCTTTATCTTTTTTGTCAATTTGGAGTGGTGCGTGAACAGCATTAAATGACAGATATATAAAGAATGGATTATCTTTATTATCTACAACATATTTACACGCTTCGTCAGCTAAAAGATCTGTCACATAGACCTCTGGTTCGCGATACTCACCTAGTCCATACTCCATCAAATTATCCTCGTTGAAGCCCTGCTTTGCGAGCTCTTGATCTGTATATTTATAGTAGTTGCGACCTCCAGAGCGGAATCCGACAAAGTGCTCATACCCCTTTGCATATGGGTGAGTCTCATCATTAGCCCCCAAGTGCCACTTCCCGAATATTGCACATTTATAACCCGCTTGATTCAGATAATATGGGATAAACTTCTCCTCTGTTGGAACTCCCATATCTTTACCCAAGTATTTGCTGTTTTCGCTCATGATACCAGTCACAGGGTTCTCCTCATATCCGAATCTTTGTTGGTAACGTCCAGTCATAAGTCCAGCACGCGAAGGCCCACTAACGGCATCTGTTGTGTATGCTTGCTCCAAGATAACACCTTTTTGAGCCATTGCATCGAGGTTCGGAGTCTTGAACTGTTTTGAGCCTTGGAATCCCCAATCGGCATATCCACCATCATCGCTCAGAATAAAGATAATATTGGGGCGTTGGTTAGATGCCGCAGTTGCGACTGAGGCACAAAGAGTAAGCGCAGAAGTTACGGCAAATTTAAGTCTTTGTCTGTTCATGGTTATCTTGGTTAAGTTAGTTTCAGTCTTTTGTTTTAAACAATCGAATATACCACTACAAATATAAACAAAAAAAA
>JBCQUC010000086.1:0-6874 GCA_047174275.1 Rikenellaceae bacterium
TTTAATAACCTCGCTGTTATGGTGATATTTAATTTATTTTGTGTAAATTTGTGGTTAGGAAACTACAAACTTAAACAAGATGAATTTATTTGATATAAACAACAAAGTTGTCGTTATGACGGGTGGCTATGGCGTTCTAGGAGGGTCGGCTGCTAAATATTTGGCTGCAAATGGAGCTAAGGTTGTTATAATGGGTCGTAATAGCGACAAAGGCGAGGCATTTGTCTCGCAGATTATTCAGAGTGGCGGTGATGCCTTTTTCGTAAAGGCGGATGCTACAAATCAGACTGAGGTAGAGCAGGCAAGAGATGCAATTCTTGCGAAGTATGGAACAATTGATACTTTAATCAACGCTGCTGGAGGCAATATGCCAGGTGCGACAATTGGACCTGACTCGAATATATTTAACCTCAACCTTTCAGATATGAGATCTGTTATGGATCTTAACTTTATGGGAACTATCATCCCATCGGTGGTTCTTGGAGAGGTGATCGCAAAGAGCGGCAAAGGCTCTATTCTAAACTTCTCATCAATGAGCTCTCAGAGTGTTATCACTCGTGTTGTTGGCTACTCTGCGGCAAAATCTGCAATTGATAACTTCACACGATGGATGAGTGTCGAGATGGCGAAAAAATATGGAGAGGGTGTTAGGGTAAATGCCGTAGCTCCAGGGTTCTTCCTTACGGAGCAGAATAGAACCTTGCTTACAAACCCAGATGGATCATACACGGATCGAGCTAACGATATTGTGCGAAATACGCCATTTGGACGTATGGGGCGTGCCGACGAACTGCATGGTGCAATACATTGGTTGATAAGCGACGCTTCATCGTTTGTTACAGGAACTGTTGTCGCTATTGATGGTGGCTTTAGTGTTTTTAGTGGTGTCTAAACTCAATTTTTAAGGATAAAATGAAACTTTTTGAACAGACAATGAGGTGGTATGGAGACCACGATGTTGTCAAATTAAGAGATATACGTCAAGCTGGAGCGACAGGAATAGTCTCTGCGCTTCACCATATTCCAGTTGGAGATATCTGGAGTGTTGAGCAGGTCGCTGCACACAAAGCCAAAATCGAGGCTGCTGGTCTAAAGTGGAGCGTGGTGGAGAGTCTGCCAGTAAGCGAGGAGATTAAAACAGCAACAGGATGCTACAAAGAGCATATTGAGAACTACAAACAGAGCATTCGTAATTTGGCGGAGTGTGGAGTTATGGTAATTACATATAACTTTATGCCAGTATTGGATTGGACTCGCACAAATGTAGAGTATACGTTGGCAGATGGCTCAAAGGCTCTCCGTTATGAGAGGGCACAATTCGTGGCGTTTGATCTCTTTATCCTTGAGCGAGAGGGTGCAGAGATGGACTATACTCAAGATGAAAAAGATGCGGCAAAGGTGGCGTATGATGCAATGAGTGAGGACGATAAGGTTACAATTACAAAGAGTATCTTGATGGGATTGCCTGGTGCTAAAGATCTTATGTCTTTGGATGAGATCAGAGCTGGTCTTCTTCGATACCGAGAGATTGATGAGGATAAATTGCGTAACAATCTGATCCATTTCTTGTCGGAGGTGACACCTGTAGCTGACTCTGTAGGTGCAAAGATGGCGATTCACCCCGATGATCCTCCATATAAATTGATGGGGCTACCTCGTATCTTAAGTACAGCGGCCGATTTCGATAAACTTGTTGAGGCTGTGCCAAATCCATCCAATGGATTGTGCTTCTGCACAGGGTCATTGAGTGTTCGCCCTGACAACGATCTGCCAGCAATGGCAAAGAGACTTGGAGGGGATAATCGTATCTTCTTTGTCCATTTGCGTTCAACAGAGCGCGATGAGGCGGGTAACTTCTATGAGGCTAACCACTTGGAGGGTTCGATAGATATGTTTAGAATTGTAAAGGAGTTGGTTGAGGTTCAAAATAGTTTGAATCTCTCTATTCCGATGCGCCCTGACCATGGACATCAGATGATTGATGATCTGGATAAAAACGCATACCCTGGATACTCTCTTATTGGACGTTTGAAGGGTTTAGCCGAGATACGAGGTTTAGAGCTAGGACTTGCTCGAATTTATACATCTAATTTGTAAAAAAATAAATAGTAGTTGTGCATTAATAATAATTGAGGTAAAATGCTGATTAATAGATTGATGTAAAGGTGTGTTGTGTTTTCGATTTGGAATTAAAATATTCCAAATCCGTCATCCTGAACTTGATTCAGGATCTCCCGATTTTCGGAACGAAAACTCGGGCACAACTTCTTTACCTTCGTAAATTTCTAATTCTCAACGTATTATCTTCGTCCCCGAGTTTTTTCTAACGAAAAAATCGGGAGATCCTGAATCAAGTTCAGGATGACGGGAAAAATTAATGCACTAGCAGTAAAAAAAAAGAAAATATATGTTACCAAGCGGATCAGAGTGGATTATTATAGCCCTTGTTATTTTGTTGCTTTTTGGAGGAAAGAAGATTCCAGAGCTAATGAAGGGGTTAGGTAGAGGTGTGAAGAGCTTCAAAGATGGAGTGAACGAGGCAAAGGAGGAGATTAAAGATATTAATGATGATATCAATAATAACCAACCTAAAGATAAGGAGAGTAAATAACTCATGGCTCAGATGACATTCTGGGATCACCTTGAGGATTTACGTTGGAGCATCTTTCGAGTAATAGGTGTGTGGTTGGCATTGGCGATTGGATACTTCATCGCCATGCCATACATATTTGATAGTGTGATTCTTGCACCTTGCAATGCGGATTTCGTGCTCTACGATCTGTTGCGAGGTGTGGCGGAGCGTTTCAATGTTGCAGATGTCGATATTGCGGATGATTTTAGTGTGCAGATAGTCAATATAGAGCTTATCGCACCTCTATTCATCCATATATCGACTGCTTTTACATTATCTATAGTTACCGCAGTGCCGTATCTTCTGTATGAGGTGTGGTTGTATATATCGCCTGCGCTATACTCCGCTGAGCAGAGGGGTGTTAAGTATGCCTTTCTCTTCGGATCGTTGATGTTCTATATTGGTGTTGCGGTGGGTTATTTCTTGATCTATCCACTCACTCTTCGATTTCTGACATCATATCAGCTTAGTCCATCGGTTGGCAGCATGTTGTCGTTGAGCTCCTATATGGATAACTTTACGATGATGATTATCTCGATGGGTGTAGCCTTTGAGCTGCCGATTCTTTTGTGGTTATTGTCGCTGCTTGGTATCGTGACCCGCGAAATGCTTCGAGAGTATCGCCGTCACGCTATTGTTGCCATTGTTATTATTGCAGCTGTTATCACCCCGACAAGTGATCCATTTACACTCACATTAGTGGCTCTACCTCTATACATGCTCTATGAGTTGAGTCTGTTAGTGGTTAAACCATCGAAAAATAACCCTATGTAAACACAATAATTGATATTTATTTGCTATATTTATGGCATCTAATCTAAAAACTAAACTATGGAGAACCATAACACAACCATTTTAAAATCGCTTATGGCGGTGGCTGCATTGCCAGTTTTTGTCTCATGCAGCGGAGATAGTGGGGAGCCGAAGCAACCCAATATCATATTTATAATGTCTGATGACCACACTTCGCAAGCTATTGGAGCTTATGGTGGAAGACTTGCAGCATTGAATCCAACACCAACGATTGACCGTATCGGAAATGAGGGTATAATAATGAATAATGCCTTCTGTAACAATGCATTGAGTACGCCATCTCGTAGCTCTATCATTACGGGGCAATATTGTCAAACAAACGGCATTCTGGATCTGGATAGCCCACTCCCTGTTGAGAGGCAATACCTACCTCAAGAGATGAAGAAATTGGGGTATCAGACCGCTGTTGTTGGTAAATGGCATCTGAAGAATCAGCCAGAGATGTTCGATTACTATAATGTATTCTACGATCAGGGAGAGTATTTTGACCCTGTGTTGTGCGAAAAGGGTGAGACCGACTCTTTGATGCACTATCTATATGGCGAGACGGTGAAAGTTCCAGGTAAGAAGTATATTGGTCACTCGTCGGATATTGTAACGGATATAACATTAGAGTGGCTGAAAGAGAAGCGTGACCCGAATAAACCATTCTTCTTGTGCCACCAATTTAAAGCACCACACGATCTATTCGAATTTAATCCAAAGTATAAAGATTATCTGGAGGATACATTTATTCCAGAGCCTGCAAGTATGTGGGACAACGAAAACAATGGATCTGTGGCTACAAAGGGTGACGATGATGCACTTCTATCAATCGTTGGATCTTCAGTTGGTAAACGCAATGAGGTTCGCAATATGGGAATGCACATGGAGATAGACCCAACGCTATCGGACGATGAGTATAAGAGTGCTGCGTATCAGGAGTATTTGAAGCGTTATCTGCGTTGTGTGAAGGGTGTTGATGATAATGTGAAACGACTATTTGACTATCTTGAGCAGGAGGGGCTTATGGATAACACTATCATTATCTATACTGGCGATCAGGGATTCTTCCTTGGTGAGCACGACTATATCGACAAACGATGGATGTATGATGAGGCGATGCGTATGCCATTTATGGTGCGCTACCCACCTATGATTAAGGCTGGATCACATAGCGATGCAATTGTCAATAATGTGGATTATGCCGAGACAATTATCGACATGGCAGGTGGCGAGCGACCTGATTATATGCAGGGTGATAGTTTCAAGGAGATTCTATACAACGAGGGTAAAGAGCCCGAGGGTTGGAAGCAGTCAGCATACTATCGCTATTGGATGCATATGGAGCATAGCCATAACAACCCAGCGCACTTCGGAATCCGCACAAAGGATTTCAAATTGATCTTCTTCTATGGTGTAAACTACGAGCTACCATCAGAGACTGCGAAGGTGGCAGAGACATTGAGCACCCTCGATGTGAAGGACTCTAGAACATGGGAGTCGGCAGTATATCCACAGATGCAGACCCCTGCGGCATGGGAGTTGTATGATTTGCGAGTTGATCCTAAGGAGTTGAACAACTGTTATGGAGACCCTAAATATGCCGATGTTGTTAAGGAGTTGAAGGCGGAGTTGAAGACAACTCGCGAGAAATTTGATGAGACAGATGCTAAATATCCTCATATTCAGGAGATAATAGATGCAAATTGGGATAAATAAGTAGTGTAAAACCATAAATAAATAGTATAAAAAGTATGTATAATTTTCAATTCCAGAACCCTACGAAGATCATTTTCGGTCGTGGTCAGATCGCTCAACTTAGCGCAGAGTTGCCGAAAGACAAAAAGATAATGGTGACATTTGGTGGTGGTAGCATTAAGAGTAATGGTGTTTACGACCAAGTGATTGCAGCTCTTGAGGGTTTCAACTATATAGAGTTTTGGGGTATCGAGCCTAACCCTCGTGTGCAGACTCTCCGCAAAGCGATTACGCTAGGAAAAGAGGAGGGTGTAGAGTTCCTGCTTGCTGTAGGTGGTGGCTCTGTTGTAGATGGAACAAAGTTAATTTCAGCCTCTCTTTTGACAGATGATGAGCCATGGGATATTGCAACAAGTAGGGTAGCGGTTGGTAAGTGTGTACCATATGCCTCGGTGATTACACTCCCTGCAACTGGTTCTGAGATGAATAAAGGTGCTGTGATCTCGAATAGCGATACAGATGAGAAGTTCCCATTCTATTCGACATATCCACAATTCTCTATTCTTGATCCTGAGACTACATTCTCACTGCCAGCGTATCAAGTAGCGTGTGGTGTGACCGATACCTTTGTCCACACTATGGAGCAGTATTTGACCGAGAGTGGAGTCTCTCCATTGATGGATCGTTGGGCTGAGGGAATTTTCCAAACACTTACTGAGGTTGCACCAAAGATCAAGGAGAATCAACACGATTATGAGCAGATGGCAAATTATATGTTATCGGCTACGATGGCACTCAATGGATTTGTCTCGATGGGTGTGAAGCAGGATTGGGCAACACATATGATTGGACATGAGATCACAGCTCTTACGGGACTCACTCACGGTAACACACTCGCTATTGTATTGCCAGCTTTGATGAGTGTTATGCGTGAGCAGAAGGGTGATAAGATTTTGCAGTATGGAGAGCGTGTATTTGGAGTTACAGAGGGCGATCGTGACGCAAGAATAGATGCTACCGTGGCGGCAACAGAGGCATTCTTCCGCTCGACAGGTCTCAAGACTCGACTTAGTGAGAATAATATTGGTGATGATGTTACGAGTGAAGTTGTAGCTCGATTCAAGGCTCGCGGGACAAAGCTCGGAGAGGGTCAAAACATCACGTTTGATGTTGTTGAGAAGATCCTTGCATTGTGCAAGTAAATCGTTATAAATCGAATAAAAAATAAGTAGTGGAAAATAATTATTGGTGTGTTTTTAAGAGTGCTATTGGAGATGAGATTTTTTGCTATTGAATTGAAAATATAGTGGTTCTACATTGAGATTTAATAGTGAAAAATATCACTCCAAGAGTGCTTTTAAAAATATGGCAATAATTGTTTTTCACTACTTAGAGTGTGGCTCGCAAAAGTCACACTCTATTTTTGTACATCTATTTTTTGTTTTTAGCCTTCATAACAGGTTTGCCCGTTCCGCCTGGCCCGTTGTACTCTGTGTAGTAGAGGTTGTATTTAGGCAGTAGAGCCTCTAGTTTGTCTCGCTCTGCACGATGCTCTGCCGAGACTGTACTCCAATCGATGATCTTTGGGAATCCATCTAGATTGGCTGGTATATTCTCAACGTCATACCAGATGCCATCTCCATCGCGTAGTACCTTTGTGCCTCGAATCAGCTGCAATCCTGCTTTATATGAGTAGATAAAATCACGATGCTCCTTCTTCTTTGTTGTGAGGTATGGCATAAGTGATTT
>JBCQUC010000087.1:0-6774 GCA_047174275.1 Rikenellaceae bacterium
TGGATTGCTCGCACTTGCGCATAATCTCTCAAAATTTGCTACTCAGATGGCGTAGGAGGGCTATTTTGCCTCTGTAAATCTTGATATGGTAGTAGAAATTTGAAATTTACACAAAAAAAAAGGACTGTCCTTAATCACTTTCGTGATTTTGGACAGCCTCATCAATCTTTGTGTGTATCAATGCGTTACAGCGGTTTTACCAACTATTTTTGACCTCATTGCCTATAAAAACAATATCATAGTAGCAACTTTATTGATACGATTGGTATCACGTCATCGAATCCAACGGATTCGTCATCCTGAACTTGATTCAGGATCTCCCGATTTTTTCGTCAGAAAAAACTCGGGCACAAAGATAATACGCTGAAAATTATAAGTTTACGAGGGTAACATCGGGAACTGCCTACGGCGGGCGGAGTGCTCTTAAGCTGAGCTAATTAAAGGTGGCATAGTCAACACTACACCACCTTTAAACCAAAATCTATTTAATCTCTACTTCTGAGGGCCGTATCCTTTTGCACGTGGGATCTCAGTCTGTGACTGCCACTCTAGACCATCCTCGCCAGTGATCTGAGGGAAGTAACGCAAGTAGTTACCATTCGTATACTTCAAGATCTCTGCTCCCATCTCCTTGTTCATCTTGTTCATCACAAGTGTAGCCTCTTTCTGGTCTCCAATCAAGAAGAAGTACTCATTTGCAGAGAGCTCCTTACCGCTCTTATCCTTCATCGACATCTCGACATAGAACTTATCCTTCACGCCACTCAATACATTCCAGTCGATATCTGTGAGCTTGAATGCGCAGTTCTCGCCAACAGACTTCACTGCAAACTTCTCGCTCTTAACAACAACTCCTGCGTCATTCTTAACACACATCTCGATTGTCAAGTTCTTATATGACTCATAAAGGTCGTTGATTACCCAGATTGCACCCTTGAAGTTCTCGTCTGTATGCCAACGGCGACGCTCGAAGTCAAGATTTACAAGAAGTGGCTGATATGCACGTTTCACATAGTCGTATGATAGCTTCTTCTCTTGGTAGCCATCCATAATTCCCCACTTCATATCTGGCCAATATGTCATCCAGTGGCACAATGCGATACCGCTCAAATTTGGCTTCTGACGACGGAAGAACTCAACACCATTCTGGAAGATAACTCCCTGTGTGATCTGAGTAGCCTCAACAAACTCCTCTAGAGTTCCATCAGCCTTCTGCTCACCAAAGATATCGTAGTTCTGGATTCTTAGCTTATCAAGATCTGCCCAGTGGTGTCCCCAACTTGGGCCTGGAGTCCAAAGCTCATCCTCTGGGATAAACTTCTTAAGGCTCTCAACCGATGGTACAGATGTGATTGCGAACTCAGGGATGATCGGATACTCCAATCTACGATACCAATCCTCTGCCAACCAACGTCCCATACCATAGAAGTATGCAAGAGCGTGGTGTGCCTCCTTAGCCTTGTATCCAGCCTCGAAAGAAGCCTCGCAAGTCATCGGTGAATCTGGCACGTAAGGGATAGGTAGGTAACGTTGTAGAGAGTCTCCAAGACGAAGTAGCAGGTTGTTAGCAAACTCTGCATCGCGAGTACGCAAGAAGTACTCCTCGCCACCCTCCATCATAATAAGCGATGGGTGGTTACGACGCTCGATAGCTGTTGCAACTCCACTTGCGATGATCTTGTCGATCTTCTCTGGGTCACGAGTGATATTACCCGAACCAAGTGGAATCATATCCTGCCATACTGACAATCCCAAAGAGTCGCAAATTTCGTAGAACTCAGGGATCTCGGTATTGTGCCATCCGAAGATACGGATATTGTTCAAGTTAGCCTCTTTGGCAGCAACCAACAACTTCTCGTAAGTTCCTGGCATTGTGCGACCAACGAAGATGTTTGGAGGCCCACCCCAACAAGCCGAACGAATAAAGATTGGCTTACCATTAAGAACTGTTGTACGAGGGAAGCTCACATCAACACCCTTCTCGAAGCCTGGATTCCAAGCCGATGTAACCTCACGAAGTCCGAAGTTGAATGTCTTGATATCGTGGTTCTTCTTACCCTCATTAGCTACGATAGTTGCCTTATATAGGTTTGGTTTACCCAAATCCCATGGCCACCAAAGCTGTGGATCTTTCACATCGATATCCTTTGTAAATGTATGCTTTCCTGGAGCTACGTCGCAAGAGAACTTCACAGTTTGAGGCTTCGACTCGAAGTTTTTACCCTCGATTGTTGCCACTACATCCATCTTCTTTGTCGATGTTGTAGAGTTGTTGAATGTAACCTCCATCGCAACGTTCGCCTTTGTGTAGTTGTCGCTCAATGTAGCACGAGCATAAGCGTCATCGATATTTACCGTTCCGCTAGCCACCATTCTAACATCGCGCCAGATTCCCATTGGGATCAAATCACGCCAGTAGTCACCGAACCAAGGGCTCTTGATTCCGACAACCTCGGTGTTGACATGTGTTGGAGGATTTAGGCGAACGAAGAGCATATTTGCACTCTCGCGAGTATTCTTTCCTGTTCTGATGTAGTCTGTAACATCGAACTCAAAGCCCTCGAAAGCACCCTCATGATATCCCAAGTACTCGCCATTAAGCCATACATCGCAGCTAAAGTCAACACCCTCGAAACAGATGCGGATCTTCTTGTCTGTCAAGTTCTCACGAACAAAGAACTGCTTAGTATACCACCACTCATAGTGTTGTACCCACTGAGCTTTGTATGTATTGCGACCGAAGTAAGGATCTTCGATTGCACCAGCCTTCCACAGGTCGGTGTATACATCTCCTGGTACTTTTCCTGGAATCCAGACCGATGTCTCAAGATCCTCAGGGTAGATTTTGTGTAGCCCTTGAGCCACACCCTCGCCTTTAGGCATCATCTTAACCTTCCAGTTGTAGCCGCTAAGGTTTTGAACGATCTGCCCCTTGTCAATTCCTGCCTCAGTTAGACCTGGCTGAGCATTAGATAGTTGTGTCACACACAACATCGCCACAGCGCAAATCACGAGACGCAGATAATTAGTTGCTCTTCTCATTTTTTGTTTTTTGTTAGTAATTAGTTAGTTAGTTCTAACCACAAAGGTATAGAAATAATTACTCATTTACAAACAAAGATGAGAATCTGGTTGATTTTTTCACCTCATCTACCGATTGATCCGCGGGAAGGCGATTGCGAAGATCACCATACAGCAGATAGCGGCTGTTCCGTCGGAGATCGCCTCTGCCCAGTAGATCCCCATAACCCCCATCTTTATAGGGAGGATTAGAGCTAGAGGGATGAGAAGAATTATCTTTCTGAGCAGCGCGATAAAGATCGAGATCTTCGCCTGCCCAAGGGCTATAAACATGCTCTGGCATGTGCGCTGCATTCCAAAGAGTGTCATCCCCAAGAAGAATACGGGCAGACTCTTTTGAACCATATCTATCAACTCCTCGTCGTTCGTAAATAGAGATGCGATAAGTCGAGGAAAGAGGATCATCGAGAGTATCAAGACAAAGTTAAACAGCCCCATAATAAGCAGCGAGTAGCGGAAACACTCCCTCACTCGATCGTGATTCTTTGCGCCATAGTTGTAACTCACAATCGGGGTAAATCCCTGCGCAAAACCTGTTAATGGAATACTTGCTATGAGCAGCGCGCTCTGAATTACCGCCATCGAGCTGATATGAATATCGCCATAATGTTTGAGGCTTCCATTGAGCACAAACCCCACAAGTGCCTCGGTCGACGACATCACGAAAGGCGACACTCCAAGGGCTAATATTGGCAATAATATACCCGATCGGGGTCTCATTGAGGATAGCTTGATCGAGAGAGTCGCCACTTTAGAGGTCAAAAAACATATTGTAAATGCTGCACTACACCCTTGCGAGATAACTGTAGCGTATGCCGCTCCTCGTACCCCCATCTGACACTCAAAGATAAATATATAGTCCAAAATGATATTTACCACCGCACCAATAACCACCGACCACATCGCGATACCTGGTCGACCCTGAACCGCTATAAATGAGTTGAGACCAACGGCGATCAAGACAAAGAGCGTGCCCCACAGATAGACCGAGAGATAGTCAGTAGCGTAGCCCAATGTAGCGGTGGAAGCCCCCGTAAATAGAAGTATCGGCTCCATGAAGAGATAGGTGATAATAGACAGAGCCACCGAAAAAAGGATCAGCATCGAGACTCCATTTCCAAGGATATTACTCGCCTTTTGGTGGTCTCCACCGCCCAACGCAATAGCTGCAAGTGGCGCACCACCCATTCCGACAATCGCCGAGAATGCTGTGATAAGGATTATCACCGAGCCTGTAACGCCAACTCCAGCGAGTGCATCTGTGCCGATCCCCTCAATATGCCCAATAAAGATACGATCTACTATACTATATAGTAGATTAATTAGCTGTGCCGCCACACTTGGTAGCGACATCTTGAATATTAATGGCAACATTGGGTCACTCCCCAGTTGCGCTCTGTTTCTGCTCATTTTATTACCTTTGGTTTAAAAGTCTATATAAAACTTTTTCATCAGTCCCATTTGAGATATGAAATTGAAAATTTCGTCATCCTGAACTTGTTTCAGGATCTCTACAAAAAATCTGAAACACTGATAGTTAGGGATCCTGAAACAAGTTCAGGATGACGTTCCTTGCGGAACGTATCTCAAGTGGGACTGCTAGAATAATTTATCGCAATAATAACTACTTATATAGCGATAGATCCCAATACTCACAGTTGAAGTATCGGGATCAAAGGTACTCTGTTTTTTCTATTCTCGTAGCTCTTGAACCGAAGTATTATAAAAATATATTACATTCTAGAGTAGTGAACGTGGACAAGTCGCCAAACATTGTCGATATTCTCGAATACCAAGGTCTCGCGTCCGCGTGTCTGGTGGCTATTGCCCTCTGAATCTACGGTGTCGAAGATCCAATATAGCTGAACATTTGCCGATTTGCCATAGATATTTACAACCTCGCTTAGGCTATGCAATCTGCGAGACTTCATCGACGAGAATGTCTTAATCAAGAAGTCGTTCATAATGCTGTCGTACCCAAAGAAGTGAGAACGTGGTGTGATGATCGAGATGTTGTCGCTATTAGCCCACAAAGATTTTGCGATTGTGGTATCAAGGTTCGAGACCATATCGAAATACTCCTGCACACGACCTCTTACAGCCAACTCCTCCGCGCTCTTAACCTCATCTGGATAGAGTGCCGTTGCTATAGCCTTTATATTCTCAGCACCACCGAGAGTTGGATACGAGACTATCAACTGCTGAGCGAAGCTATCCGATGTTTTACACTTTGCAAGCAACGCCTTCATACTCTCAAGGTATTCGATCTGGAACGCCACCTCCTCTTGAGTTGCTGTAGCTCCGTGCGAACCAAATATATACTCTACCCCCGAAGCCTCGATCTTCTTCAACTCTGCAAGAATTGCGTCGATGCTCTCTCTAGTGCGAAGTCTCATCGGTGCGAAGTGCGATTTCGATGGTGCGAAGTGGGTGTAATATGCCTTATCCCCGATATTTATGCTCGATGCAGGGAAGTCGCTTGCCGCTCCATTTGTAAAGTCGAAGCTAACGCCAGCCCACTCTTGGCTGCCCACCGCTGGGATCGTCTTTCGAATCTTAACAGGTCGTGTATCCATCGCCCCTTGGAACGCCCCTGCAAACTTCTTCATCATCCCCTCCGCTATCGGAGATTTCATGAACTCTACCATCGGTTCAACCATAACAACTTTTTTAAGGTCGCACTCTGCCAAACCTCCTGCATGGTAGTTTGCCACAACCTTAACCAATGGTTTTTCGAGGCTCTCGATATATGCGTTGAAATCCTCGATGCTCTTATAGAATGATTGTGGCTCTATAACAACCAATCCATCCTCTCCCTCGACCAAGATCGAGACATCGCCCATCGCCTCGGCTGAGGTGTAGATGTGTACTTTGAATGAGTCGAAGTCGTAGTTTTCGATCTTCCCCTGCGCGCTTGCAGCCACAACCGACAGAAGTGCCGCTGCTGATAAAATAAATCTCTTCATCTTCTTATATTTTTACTGTTTATGTAATCCTTTCGACTACAAAAGTATAATCAAAATATATCAAAAACAATAAGGTACTTCGATGAATGTTGGTTACTTCGAGGTAACTAATGTTGATAATCAGAGGATTGTGAAAAATATTTTTTCAAACTTTTTTGCGTTTGGTATTTTAAGGATTATTACTTACCTTTGTAGCGTGATGGAGGGTTGCTCGAGAAATTTTCAATTTCGTATTACTAGTGATGCGTTAATCTTTTCCCGTCATCCTGAACTTGATTCAGGATCTCCCGATTTTTTCGTTAGAAAAAACTCGGGAACGAAGATAATACGTTGAGAGTTAGAAATTTACGAAGGTAACATCGTTGTGCCCGAGTTTTCGTTCCGAAAATCGGGAGATCCTGAATCAAGTTCAGGATGACGAAATTGAAAATTTCGTATCTCACGTGTGGATCTTTCGCTCTCTGTGGAGATTTTCTTTCAAAAATCTCCTTTTTTTCAGAGAGAGCGAGGTTTACTTTGGGAACTGCCTCCGGCGGGCGGAGTGCTCTCCGCTGAGCTAACTATTTAATAGGGCTAATTATTATTAATATTTTTTATGAGTCGATTAAGATTAAAAGATGAGGTATACCCTACCTGCCCAGTGCGAAACGTACTCTCGCGAATTGGCGATAAGTGGTCATTATTAGTGTTATTCACCCTGCAAGAGGCTGGCACTGTGAGGTTCAAG
>JBCQUC010000088.1:0-6726 GCA_047174275.1 Rikenellaceae bacterium
TTTCCGAAAGTAGTACGTATCTCATATAAACTTCTGATTATGAAGTAAATATACGAAATATCTGCCACTTATCCAAAGAAAATATGAAAAATATCGCAATAATTATTTTGCACTACTTATCTCAAAGAATTAGCAGATATATGCCACATTAACAAGAATTTAACTTTCCATATGAGCCGCCATACGTTCGCTACGACAATTACTCTAAGCAATGGAGTACCTATCGAAACAGTGTCTAAAATGCTTGGTCACTCCAGCTTAAAGATCACTCAGATATATGCTCGCATCACGAATGAGAAGATCCAAAATGATATGACGATGTTGGCAAGTAAATTAGATGGGTTTGGAGAATCTTATAGAGGGTAATGTTATGAATAGAGGAAAAATATCTATCCAATACCGAGCGCAACACAAAGATGTTGTGGTTGATCTTCAGCTTGTCGATAATAACATATGGCTTGCCAAGAGTGAGATTGCAGAGTTGTTTAACGTCTATACATCTGCGGTGGCTATGAATCTGCGCCACCTAAAGAAACGAGACGAGGGCTTTTATGATGCTAATGTTCTCAATATCCACATACCAAATTCCGACTGCACTCAGGTGCTGTACAGCCTCAATATCATCATTGAGTTGGCATTTCGTATAAATGGTGGTTATTGCCGAGAGATCCGACAATGGTTCTGCCAACAATTTAGGCGTAACATTACGAGTAGGCAGAACTATGCGACTATAATCCCGATGAAAGTTGATAGCCATATATTAAATTAGCTACTTGACCACCCCAAGATTTTACACCTTTTGGGGTGGTTAAGATTTGCCACAATTTTAATGTGATAACTCTCGATCCTATCTCCCATAAATCCTCCACAATATTGTCATCTATCAGTCGGCTCTGTGGTAGTTTCATTGCGTATGCAAAGGTATTTCCAGTCGCTTGACGTAAAAACAAGGTCGGGCAGCGGAGCTGTTTATGGCAAAATCTCCACACTCTTGCGAGGTAGTATTTCACCATAAAACCTTGTTTTTCCTACTCCCTACACCTTTTTTCGCACACGAAACGAAACGACCGAACCGACGGAAAGACGCATATAAAAAAATGTCGGATTTAAGAGATAGGAAATGTTTAATGTTTGAAACTTCACTCCCTCACCTCAAAAAATCCACATATAATTAAAAAAACAGAGCAGAGATGACAACACAACCACTTACATACAGCGCAGTAGTAGAGATGATGGACAGGAGCTACACATTGGTATATCTTGACCACAGCAACAATTTGGACAGCCACACGCAAATCATTGGCGATTGCATACGTGCCAAGTCCCCCGACACCCTATTCGAGCAGATTGGATATTGGTATGACGAGGCAGAGAGCGGACGAGTAGCCGAGATTATAGAGGAGCTAAAGGCTCTATGCACCGAGCAGGGCTACACAGAGGAGGAGATAGAAGAGGTTTTTGACACCCATATCGACACCCTAAGAGATGATATTGCAAATCGTGATGATAGTAACATTATAGAAACGTTGCTAAAAAACACCTCTCCAATGCCTATCCGCATCGAGATGCACTCCAACTTCGACTGCATAAACTCACACCACTTCGAGGGGAGTTACAGCTATGATAACAGCTACTTTGGCGATATGGTAAACGCACTCAATCTCAACCCACGCAAGGTCAAGGGGATTTTCGAGCAGAGTGGTGTCGAGTGTTTCGGAGAGTTTCCCGACAAGGCAGAGCGCAACGGAGAGGAGCGAGTGAGTTACCTATCATTTGCCACCGAGATTTCAAACTCCGTATCTCCTGCAAATCTCTTGACCTTTATGGCTACAATCAACGTTGCGGAGCTATTCGAGGCAGGTTTTGAAGTCGAGAGCATAACAATACCAAAGGGCAATAGTTGCGGTTTGTACTCTTCATCGCAAGGCGGTGGCTCTATTATGGAGATGGAGTTAGAGCGAGATGTTACACTTCACCTCAAGGGAGTAAGCAAGTTCGACCACTTCGACATCGCCATTGACGAGGATAGCGACAGCGGTTACTCACTCCAAGATGTTTACGGAGTTATGACCTCATTCTTTGGTAAGCCAATCACTATCAACCCACATAAAGCAGACGAGTAATGAACACAGCACTACATATCCTTAGCAAAATCCTATCAACCATTTGGACGATAGTGATGATACCGCTACAACTTATACTAACGGTGGTATTCGCACTCACACTATATATACTTATGTATGCCCTAATAATTGGCACAATCATTTGGATTTTAACTTTATAAACCTCACAGCAATGACAGATTTAATTATAAAATACGACACACTCCTCCGAATAGCATATTACAGCAGTAGCCACTATCCCGACGAGGCAATCACCCAAGAGATGTTCCGAAAGACATACGGATCAGTGATGGGAGACCACTACTACTCCAAGTGGGCGCACCTCTACAAGTTCGATGTTCTAAAGATGGTGCAATACTTCGGACGAGACAAATTTGAGGGACACCAATTCCTCACAATGCTAAAGCACCAAATTGAGAAATACGAAAAACGCATAAACCGATAGAGATATGAGACACCTATTTATAGCACTAATGGCAGTCATCGCCATATCGTGCGACAAGCAAGAGAGCATCGAGCCAATATTCGATTTTGCACTCTCGACAGAGCCACAGAGCCACATCATCACAGCAGGAGAGAGTGTCGATATAACGTGCGAACTACACAAAAGCTACTTCTACTCACCAAGTGCCGAGTTTACATTGAGCTATGAGCTGTCACAAGGCATAGGCACGCTAAGAATGGAGGGCAACAGATTGAGCGAGGGTAAGAGCTACACACTTCCCGATGGAGAATTTACCCTAACCTACACAGCACAGGGCGAGGAGAACCACAAGCTACAACTTGTAATCACCGACCAATTTGGCAACCACGAGTATCAATCAATTCAATTTACACACTATGAGTGATATACAACACACCACAAGTGGCTTAGGCTACATTTGCGAAAAGATAGGCTACCACGACATCCGCCTAACAATCCAATATGGCAACGGACAGCGGTACAAACTCGACCACAGACGAGAGGTAAACGAGTTCCACTGCTTCGCCTATGCAAGTGTAGTGAACAGCGCACACACCCAATATATAATCAACAGCGAGGATGCACACGAGATTATGGCATACCTCACACAATCAAACATCTAAAAAATTACGACTATGACACAAGAGATTAAAAATATCAAGCTATCAACAATCAGAGTAAACGCCAACAACCCACGCAAGTCACTCAATGAGCAGACCCTCGAAGAGCTTGCGCAGAGCATCAAGGCGGTCGGAGTGTTGCAACCTATCATCGTGCAGAACACTAACGACCCACATAGTGACTACACCTTCGAGATTATTTGCGGTGAGCGCAGATATAGGGCATCGCAGATGTTGGGATTGGAGACCATTCCTGCAATCGTCAAGATTGGAGTTCGTGCCGATGAAGTGTTGGAGATGGCACTCACAGAGAACCTACTTCGTGAGGATATAGCCCCAATCGAGGAGATGATGGTCTACACGGAGCTAATCGAGGAGCGCAACTACACAGTTGAGAAGTTGATGGAGCGTTTCGGCAAGAGTGAAAGTTATATCCGTAGCCGTATGAGATTGACTTCTCTCATTGAGGAGTTCCGCACCCTGCTTACCTCCGATGTTATTACCATTGGCACAGCCATCGAGTTATCAAAGTATTCGAGGGAGATCCAAGCGGAGGTTTACGACAGCCACTTTGCGGAGGGTGTAAACTACCAAAATTGGAGGGGCAACAGCACCAAGAGCATCGCTGAGAGTTTGGAGCGTAGCTATTCGACTGATTTGGAGGATTACTTCTTCGACAAATTGGCGTGCTATAATTGCAGTTTCAACACGCAGGTTATCTCGCTATTCACCGATGATACCCTTTGCGGACGATGCACCAACCGCAAGTGTCTAAAGGCTAAGAACACCGCCTATATCGTTGAGCGTGCAATTACCACCCACGAGAATAACCCCGAACTTCCTCTTGCTCGCTATGACTATCGTTTTGACGAGAGCGCAGTCGAGGAGCTAACCGCCAAAGGTTATGAAGTGGCAGTCGTTGATTGGTGCAGGGATTGCCCAGTTGAGCCAAACGAGGATGATTTCGAGGACGATGAGGAGTACCAAGAGGGGCTAACGGACTATATGCTGGAGAGCCAATTGTTAGTCGAGCAGTACCAAAGTGGTAAAATAAAAATGTATGCTCTAATTGGTACGCAGGGTGTAACGCTCTCATATCTAACGCTATCATCATCATCTTCGTCAAGCTCCGTTGCAGAGACTCCACTCGTGAAGTTGCAGAACCAAGATAAGCGCAACAAGGAGATTGCCACAGAGAAGTCAATCGCAGAGATAAAAGATTTGGTAAAGGGTCTCGATGTTACACAGGGCGATTTCTCCGCCTTTGAGGAGCAGATAACCTACTTCGCAATGGCTAAGGCTCTCCGCAGTGAACACTTTGCAATGGTAGGTTTTGAGGACAAACACTACCTCACAGACGAGGATAGATGGACTTTAGTTTACAACCTCACAGATGAAAAGCGCACCATCATCAAGCGTGACTACATCATCAGCACCCTAAGTGATGCACAGCGAGGTAACTACACCGCAGTAATGCTCTTAGGCTATGCCGAGCAACACGCAGAGGAGCGAGTAAAAGAGATCCAAGAGACCCACAACGAGGTCTACGAAAAGCGACACGAGCGCATTATGGAGAAGATCGCAGTAATTGAGAACGAATAAAAAAATCGGTGGTATAGAGTGGTATTAAGTATCACACCACTCTATACCACACAAAACCACTAATATAATGAGCCAGCAAAATAGTTTAGGAGCAATAAGCACCTGCCCAAATGGAGAGGAAAAATACACCTATTTCAACCTCACCCCACGACCTCGCAAGCGAGGTAGGTATATCCAATACGAATGGCGAGCCCCCATAACAGGCAAACTTTTCTCAACCGTAGCACCCACGCTGGAGCAATGCCGAGCCAAGCGAGACGAGTGGTTAGAGAGTATTAGTTGCAACTAATAGCAGAGCTAACAAACGAACTCATATTACAGCTAATATTCCAACTCACAATAAAATATGAGTGGAAATATTAGTCATTTTATTAACAGGTTAAATTACAGACATATAAATATGAACACACGCATTATTACAGTATCAAACAACAAAGGAGGAGTGGCGAAAACCACCACCTGCACAACGCTACTTTTTGCATTGGCAAAGAGAGGTTACAAAGTATTGGGCATAGACCTCGACCCACAGCGTAACCTATCCATTGCATTGGGAGCGCAGAGCAAGCGAACCATCGTCACAGCATTTGAAAACTTCATCTCTGGAGCAGACGATATAATGCTCCAACCCGAAGTTATAAAGGAGAATCTATCAGTGGTCAGCGCATCGCCAAAGTTGGAGCAGATTGAGCAGATGTTGGTCGCTCAACCTGCACGAGAGAATATCCTCAAAAGTTTCATCGCCGATCTACTCAAGGCGGAGCAGTACGACTTCATCATAATCGACACACGACCAAGTTTAGGAGTACTTACCACAAATGCAATCGTTGCATCGACCGATATTGTCGTTCCAATCGAAACGGACTTTTTAGCTATTCAAGGTGTCCTCGACTTGATTAAAAAGCTAAAAAGGATCATATCGCTCACCAATCCTGACCTAAACATTTTGGGCTTTATCGCCACCAAATATAACAAGGGTGTCAATATGAACGACAATGCACTAAAGTATCTTTACGACACATACGCAGATGTTATGTTCAACACAGTGATCCGCAAGAATATTGCACTCTCTGAGGCTATATCCAAGAGCGTATCTATCTTCGACTACAAACCTGACTCCAGAGGTGCAGCGGATTACGACAACTTAGCGACCGAGATATTAACACGCATAAATCAGTAACGATGAAAGGTAAAGATTTCTTTGGCAACCTACGAGAGAGCCACGATGATGACTTCGATTTTGAGCTACCCAACGTAGGTACACCACCACCCAAGAAGGGCAATGTAATAAAGCAACTATCCATTGAGAAGAACGCCTCCAATATCAACGTTACAGTGACTCTCAACCGAGAGCTATTCCGTAAGATTGACAAGGTGCAGAAAGAGCTACAAAAACGGAGTAAAGACAAGGTTAGCAAGAGCCGAGTTATCGCCAAGATATGCGAGCAATACCTCTCTGAATATGATGGTTAGTATATTAGCCACAGCTAATAATCCAACTAATATTTCAGCTAATAATGTGGCTCATATTTCCACTCATAAAATAGCTAATTAAACCGCTAACAAAGTAACTCACATATTCGCTAATAATTCTGTCGGGAATAGTTTTCAAACCAACATATTTGAAAACTATTCCCGATGATATTCTAAGGCAAAACCTACACAGTGGTGCTAAATCAAGATTTAGCTATTGGTCTATTCATATTCTATTGTCTATCCTCCACATTGTCGGCTGTCATTATCAACTCAATCATTTTTCATTACGAGTGCAAAGTAACTTCTCAGCAAAGCACACCTATTACGTATCCCCTCCGTCAAACCCATCTGTTATCATAATTTTATAACCCTTATCTTTGAGCCAAAAGATTATGGTAAAATTTGGATCACCGACACGCCGTCGATATTTGGCGGCTTACAGCAA
>JBCQUC010000089.1:0-6595 GCA_047174275.1 Rikenellaceae bacterium
TTAAAAATATCTCTCAAAGAGTGTTTGCGTTTGCGAAAGTCACCAATTATTCGTAATATTGTATCGTATTGGTTGTCAGTCAAGTTTGTTGGGTAATTCTTTGCCATTCTTTATAGTGTAGTGACCATAAAGATACAAAATATTTCGCAATTAAACAACTGATAACCAGTATTTTAAATGATTGAAACTTAAACAGATCCTAAATAATTCACCGACTCTTTGCGTTGATTGTTTAATGGTTAATAACCCTTTAGACTGCAATTTAATCTTTACAGCCTCGATAGAAACATTCAACTCATTGCTAATATATGAGAATACAGCCATACAATCTTTGATGTTACAGGGTTGTTCATCAAGATGCAAATGTGGAAACTTAGGGATTTCAAGTTCTTTGTGCTTTTGTATATATAGAGTCCAGAATCTATCTTCTGGTATTAGTAAAAACGATGCGAATTTATTGGCTTGGATCTCCATTCTCTTGAGGGATTTCTCTGTCATTGCTTCATTACCATAACTAGAAATGTTATCATAATATTGAGCTAAACATAATTGCTCATGTAGTATATAATGTCCAATTTCATGTGCAAGTGTAAATCGCCATCTCGGAGTGTCATATTCGAGTTTTGATGTTATACGAATGATTCTATGCTTGAAATCGCAACACCCTAAATCTGATGTTTTGCCATCTGTATTATGTGTAATTGTAACACCCAATCCTTCCGTTACTATTTTTTCAAGAAGTTCAGTAGACACAGCACTATTAGCAGCATATCCAAACGGAGATACTTTTTCTAACATAATCGTTTGTATATCATCGTCAGAAATATATGGTATATCAATCTTATTATTTACCTCAAACAATTGCTCAGATACAAAATCTATGAAGTTTGAATAACAGTCATAATCACAAACAGCAGCAAAACTAATTGATTGATCTAAAGCCTCTGAGTGCAATCTTTCTATAACAACAGACCTCTCTTGGTATGGTTTGTAACCAACTCTCCTAAGTACCCAGTTTAACTCTAAATCAGAAGATGGGAATCGAGCCAATCCTATTTTAGAACTTTTTGCATGGTTTATAACACCTTTTTGAAAGTTGCTAGTTGTAATAAAATAACCTTTATTAGCTCCAACATCGTCTATACTAGAGGCAAAGTTTCTTATCCGATCAACAGGTATCGTGGATTTATAATCCTTACATTCTATCACAGTAAGATTAGCACACTCATTACTATCAGCGTGGTATGATTCAATAACAATATCGAAGGTCACTTCATTCCCAGACTTTCCCTTGTATTTTCGTTGTTGAAATATCTTACTATGTTTACTTGAAAGAGCAAGCATATCAGATTCCAAGAGTTCTTTAAGTTTTATAAAGACTCTATTCTCAAAAGCATCACCTTTTGCCACCGTGCTAACTCTCTTTGCCATATTATTCCATTGTATTATATCTCAACCTTGAACTTATCCCAAGACTTAGCAGTATGCAGCGACACATCCTCCTCCAACGCCTTGAAGTGTTGCTCTCCGCAGTGGATCTTCAATCGCTCTGGGGTGCGTAGGTCAAAGAGTAGGTTTGTACCCTTTGTCTCCAACACGAAGTAGAGCTTCTTGATGCCATCCTGCTCGATGTAGACCGCCCAGTCGGGGTTGTATGTTCCGATAGGGGTATCAATCTTAAAGCGTGACGGGATCTTGAAGAACATCTTTACATTAGGGTCGTTATCGAGAGCCACCGCAAATGGTTTCTCGATGGTCGAGCTATCATATATCACATAGTCATACACACTATGCTTAACCTCCACAGCATTCCTGTCGAGATTAGCCAACAACTCCTCCTGCGCAAATATCTCCATCACCGAATACTCCTCACCATCGAGCTTGATGTAGCGAATACCATCAATGGCGAGTGCGTGACGATGATGGTTGATAACATCTATCACACGCTCAATAAAGAGCTGAGGGTTGTTCAAGAACTCCTTGATTCTGCCACTCTCTTCGAGTATCTGCGCTGCTGTCCTACGTGTTATCAAACACTTCTCGCTAACTATTCCAACGAGATTTGGCAACGAAGTGTAAGCATCTTTGAGATCCTCCGTGTGGTAATCTACCTCACGATATGACACTCCAGCTCTCTCGATATTTATATCCGCACTCTGCGAGATGATACGAGCCTTATGGATTCTCTCCATCGCTGCAATATCCTTTACAGAGTTTGCAACTAGAGCATCTGTATCAACCTCCACACGATACGAAGTCTTCTGCTTAATCTTGCTCCAAAGCTCCATAAACTCTGGCGACAACATCACCTGCTTATTGATCCTCACCGTTACATCACGAGAGGCATCACGCAATGGTGGCTTGGCAGTCGACCTCTTAATCACACTCTCAAACCTCTCCTGCGCAGCCTTAAACTTCTCAGGTAGGTCAATCTTACCATCGAGCAGAGCGTTCTTCATAGTATCTTTGACTTTACCCTTCTTGTCGATGTAACCTTTCTTCTCCAAATGGGTGATAACCTCCTTGGCATCGTCATAGCTCATAGTCTTCTCTACAACCTCAGTCTCGGTGTAGGTGCTACCCGAAAGTGTCGCCACCTCGATAGGCTTAGACTCCTGCACCATCTCCACAACCATCTCTTTGATCGGCTCTAAGTTGGCTGGCAAAACCACCTCCTCAATCTGTGTAGGCTCAACACTCTTGATAATCTCAACAATCGCCTCAGCCTGCTCCGTAGTAACCACCTTCTCAACCTCACGCTTCTCCTCATAGACCATTCCAGAGAATAGCGAGATGTCGATGTAGCCAAACTTAACCCCAGTCTCGCTCTCAATCTCCTTCTGCAATGTCTCAGCAAACTCCGCAAAGCTCTCATTAGCCATTACGTGCAGCAGGTTTATATCCTTATCCTCGATACGCTCACCATTCTGATTAACGCACAAACGCAATCCACGACCCACCTTTTGACGAGCCGTAAATGTCGATTTCTGCTCTATGAGTGTACATACTTGGAATACATTGGGATTATCCCAGCCCTCACGAAGTGCCGAGTGCGAGAAGATAAATCGTAGTGGCGACTCAAACGACAACAACCGCTCCTTATCCTTCATAATAAGCGAATAGGTATCATCATCAGCAGCGGTATTCCCCTTAGTATTTTTGAGCTTACCTTTCTTGTCCTGCGAGAAATATCCATCGTGCGCACGCTCCACATCGGTCTCAAACATATCTCTGATGGGTGCATACTTCGGCAACGCCAACAACTCCTCGTAACACTCCTCAAACATCTGAGCATAGATACCTTTGCTACTATCTTCATCACGATACTTCTTCACCTCGTCAATAAAGAATAGCGACAACACCTTGATACCCTTGTCGAAGTATCGCAACTCCTTTGAGAGGTGCGCCTCGATAGTCCTGCGGATCTGCGCACGCTTAATCACACTCTCATCAACCTCGCCAATCGCCTTGCCCAATCTTACGACCTCACTATTCGAGAACTCCACAGCCTCAAATCCAGCGGTGCAATCAATGCCACTAACAGCATATCCATCATACATCTCACGCTCTCCAGAGAGCATAAAGAGGTCTGAATCGGGCTTTAGAGTAACAATCTTACGAGATACCTTGCCCTTTTTATCCAATATATCCATCTCCGCCTTAGCCGAGAATCCATTGTCATTTGACACCGATACCAAACGAATATATGGCTTATTGAAGTCATTAACCGACTGATTAGACGATACACAAATCTGCTTCACAAGCCCCATTTGGTAGGCATCGACTGGCGTGAGGCGATATAGCAAATTGATCTTCTCACGATGTGTAGCCGAGTATCTCAACACGCACATCGGGTTCAACGATGCAATCGCCTCCTTAGCCTTGTCGGTGTTATCCACACTCTGCGGCTCATCAATGATTACCACAGGGTTCGTGTCTCTGATATAGCGCATTGCAGTCTCACCATTGAGCTTATCTTGCGCCTGATTGATAATATTCTCCGCCTTTTTGAAAGCGTCGATATTGATAATCATAATCTCGATATTGGCACTTGTAGCGAACTGCCTCACGTCCGACAATCGAGCAGAGTTATATATAAAGTACCTACAAGGCACATTGTCATATTGGTTAGCGAAGTGGTCGGAAGTCACCTGCAACGACTTGTAGACACCCTCACGAATAGCCACCGATGGCACAACGATTATGAACTTCGTGAATCCATATCGTTTGTTCAGCTCAAAGGCGGTCTTTGTATAGACGTATGTTTTACCCGTACCAGTCTCCATCTCGATCGAGAACTGCATATCCTCGCAATCGGTTAGAGGTAGGCTCTGACGTTTCTGTACAGCGTGCATATTCTCCGCAACGGTCTTGGTATCAACCACTAACTTGTTGCCGATACCATAGTCCGTTTCGAGCATAGAGTTTGCGCTCTCCATCTCGATGGCGAAGCTACTATGTAGCTGCTCCTGCCCCAAGAAGAGATCAGCGACAACATTTACGGCATCGCTCTGAAACTCTTGATTTTTGAATTTTAACTTCATAGCTATTTCAATAGAAATTCATCGACATTACCAGGATGAACAACAGTAAATGAGCTATCGTACCCCTCAATAAACCCAGTCGGAACTTTAGCTTTTGCCTTCTCATTCCACTTAAACTCAAATGCACTTACCTCTCCATTCTCCTCTTCTATATAGTCAATCTCTTGCTGCTTTGTAGTTCTCCAAAACCAGCTATTACACCATCGTCCTTGATAGTGATTATTCTTCATACGCTCCGAGATAAGAAAATTCTCCCATAAAGCACCCATATCGGTTCGGCTCTCCGCTTGTGCAAAATTTGCTATCAGAGCGTTACGAATACCATTGTCGTAGAAGTATATCTTGCGACTGTTTTTCAACTCATTGCGCAAATTGCGGCTGAATGAACCGAGCCTAAATATCACAAAGGTCTGCTCTAAAAGTACAATATACTTCTCGACTGTCTTTGAATCCAAACCACAGAGCTGCGCTAACTCATTATAAGATACCTGCGATCCAACTTGAAATGCTAACGCTTGGAGTAACTTCAACAGCTTATCGGGCTTTTTGATCTGCTCCCACATCAATATATCTTTATATAGGTAGCTATCCGATAGCTGCTTTAGTATCTCCTTTTCGCTACCTTGCGACACCACCACATCTGGATAGTAGCCATATATCAGTCGATGGGGGAGCAATCGTTTCTCCTCCATAAATCCGTGATGAGCCACCATCTCAGCAAATGATATTGGAAACATCTTATACTCCCACTTGCGCCCCGTAAGAGGCTCGTTCACCCTGTTTGCGAGGTCGAATGATGAGCTACCAGTAGCAATAAGTTGAACATCGGGTATATTATCAGTTATCAACTTCAGTTTGAGTCCTATATCCTCGATTCGCTGTGCCTCATCAATAACAACTATCTTCTTCGAGCCAATTATAGCCTTTAGTCGAGTAGATGTGATATTCTCAAACATATCTCGCACATCCGCCTCATCACCATTTAGCCACAAGAGAGTATCGTCTCCTGCAAACAGATCTTTGAGGAGCGTCGTCTTTCCAGTCTGACGAGCACCCATCAAGATAATAGCTTTTCCTCTGCCTAATTTGGAGCGGACCATCTCCCCCATAACCCTTTCAACCATACTTATAAATTTTAATCCAATACAAAGATAGTAATTTTTCGGAATAGAATCCTCAAAAAGTGGGATATTTTCGGATTACAATCCTTAAATATGCGGATATTTTCGGAATTGACTACTTTTTACACTAATTTTAATTCAATTTCTCGCTCTTTCAGAATGTAGTGAGCATTTGACATAGCTGTGTCATCGGCAAAGCATTTTTCTGAGAGGATGATTTTTGATGGTAGATAGTCGTTCGCCATCTCCTCGATTATCTCGGTGGTGATCTTCTCCTGCAAGCAGATAAGAAGTAGCGAATCCTCGCCAATCGAGAACACCTCCTTGCCACAAATCTCTACTGGGGTTACGCTGTATGTGAGTGGCACACCCATCTTGAGCATAATCTCGTAGACCATATCCATATCGGAGCGGTCGGGCTTGATGGTGTCGATCATATCGTTCATACGCTGCACGAATAGATCCACATCTTCGGTCGGTGTAGCATCCCACGTTTTGAGGTTCTAACTATCGAGTTTGAACACTTTGAAACCTGTATCTAAGAACCCATACATTTCTTCCTTATGCTTAGAATCAATTTGTTTGTTTTCCTCTGCTATTTTAATTCCTGCCGCCCTAATTCTATCTTTTCCAACCTCGCACAATGTTGAATAACCAGCCTTAAACGCGCCTGTATCTTCATCTGGCATTTCAGGCAATTGCACACATATAAATTGTCTTGACTCTTTATCTTCTAAGTTTAATTGCATTGTAGTGGAATACCTAACTTTACCCGCACAAAAGGTTGGGAAATTTATTAATTCCGTTAATAGGTATAGGCGTTTAGACCACCCAATAAAATAATAATACCTACCTTTGCATAATGGGTAGAGAAAATAAATTTACAGGTGTGAACTCGATCAAATTTAACCGCTATTTTCAGAGTGACGA
>JBCQUC010000023.1:0-32813 GCA_047174275.1 Rikenellaceae bacterium
TACTTGATCGAATGATATTGATCCCATAGATAATAACTTGTGAATGAATACACAAAGTTAATATCTTTCTTGCAATTTTCATCATTCTGGGTGACTTCTGGTCATGTGGGTTTCATAATAACTCACTATTATTCAATACATTAAAGATACGAATAATTGTGGAATAATGCAAATTATTGGGTACAAAAAAGACTGTCCTAAACTTTCGTTTTTGGACAGCCTCTAATCGATCTTTTTGAATGTCAATATGTTACAACGGTTTCACCAACCATTTTTGACCACATTGCCGTTGATATAAGAAAGGAAAAATAAAAGGAGGCTATCCCATTTCACGCAATTGTGATCTGGGATAGCCTCCTCTTTTAATGGCTCTTTTTACCGCTACTGAACTGCAATAGCTCCTACGATAGGGGTAGTAATTGGATTTCCGAAGTAATCCTCTGTTAGATTTAGACCATAATCTAGACCATAATCTGTTGTATCCAAATCAAGCTGCTCGATAGTAACTCCACGATTGATAACATCCGCATTTGTAGGGATCAAATCATACGCTGTAAGATCAAAGTTGCTCTCGCTGTAGTTCTTGAAACCTGGGTCGCCTCCAAGTGGAGACTCATCCCAATAGTCGTTCTCTCCTCGTGTTACAACAGGCATTGTGTTAGAGTCTGGATAACCATATACATCATATGTGAAGTTGTTTGGATCAAATAGTCTGTATAGGTTGTTCTTAATGCTGTAATTAAGTGCAGCGATCTCATCTGCTGTCATATCGCGAGCCGATGTGCCATCATATGTTCTGAACTCATGTACATTTGTATAGACTCCAACTGAAGATGGGTTTGCACTCCAGCCATATAGCTCCATGCGTTGTGGTACCCAGAAGATGTTGTTTGTCATAAGGATACCCTGTGCCGACATCTCATACTCATACATAAGAGCGTTTGTATAACCACCTTCAAAGTTTGGTGTAGCTACAATTGTATTGTTGTAGATATATGTGTTGAATGGACCAAGGCTAGCACCTGAGTTGTGACCATTGATTGTAACAAGGTAACCATCTGTCATCTCGGTTGTATCCCATAGCTCAGCCTGTATAGGGCAATCTTGGTTACGCCATCCATCGTTGATACTTACGTTGTAACGATATGAACAGTTGTAGTTATTACCCAAGATCTCGATAAATCCACCTGCATTATCCTTGCTCAAACAGTATTGAACGATGATGTCACGGTTACCGATATCGATATGAGCTCCACAGCAGTCTGCTGTACCCTCAGATCTCTCAAGAAGATTCTTCTCGAATAGAAGACCATCGCAACGTACCAACCACATACCGCTACCACGTCCCCACTTACGAGGCTCATCTACACGTGAACTATTCTCAGCTGTAGTTACAGAAGATGTTCTACTTCCTGGACGAACGATCTCGCAATTACGAACAATTGCATCCTTCAAGTTGGTAAACATCATACCTGGACCTCCAGCCTCTTTGCTAGTACATCCATCGATAACCAACTCTTGGTATCTCTTACTCCATGTTCCTAGATCTGTCGATGGATCTCCATATCCACCATCACCTGTCATCTTGATACCAGTGTGGCTCACATTACGAACATTACAATCCGTGATGTTTAGGTTGATTAGGAATCCAGCTCTTACAAATGTCTTGATACCCCAACCATATTCACCCTCATTTCCTGTGCTCCACTCCTTACATGGGCGGTGTGAATACTCCTCTGGAGTCTCGCCAACACCATAGTAGTAGATATCACGGATGTCGATATTGTAGAGAGTGACATTATATGTGTATGATGAAGAGTCATAGTTTGTGATATTTACACCACATCTCATATTTACACCCACATCATAACCCTCATAGTTACTATTGTCATTGTAGTTAGTACACTTGCTCTTATCACCTCCATTGGCTGTGATCTTAAGATCCGAAACATAGACATTCGATGAGTTCTCAAGACGAACTCCTGCCATCTCGCCAGCAGCGTTGATTCTCGCCTTAGAGCCACCATAGCTACCAACACGAATATACTCCGATGATTGATCGACACCCAAATTCAAGATCTCGATAGTACCATAGTGAGTTACACCACCCTTAAGAAGGATCTCATCTCCACGCTGAATACCATTCTCATTAAGTTGAGTTAGGGTCTTAATAGCTGTATCTTGGCTCAAACCATCGTTGCTATCATCACCATCGGTTGGGTCGACATAGATTGTTCTAGAGAAAGATAGAGACTCATTGTATTTGATCTCGTCATTCTCATCTGGATAGCTCACAACGAATGGATCAGCAAGATTCATTGAGCTACCATCACCCACTCCCGAAGATGGGATGATATAGCTACCGCCATTATTCCAATCACTAATATCGTTAGAGAAGCTAACCGAAAGATCCTCCTCAGTGTATGTCAATGTTGCAGCGTGTTGAGATCCAGCTACGAATGACATACTACTTGCTGTTTGTGTAACCTCAGTGCCATTCTCAAGTTTAACAGTAAAGAGGAGCTCCGCCTCTTGAGGTACAATAATCACCTTGTATTTGCCATCAGACCACACTGGAGCGATGATATCGACTGGCTCTGAGTTCTTATCAACCGCTACGCTCTGAGAATCTAGATCCACTGTAGCTGTTGTATATGATCCCGAGATTGTGATAGACTCTATCTCTTGGTTACTTTGGTTATCTACCTCAAGGACGATACGTGACAATGAGTGGGTAAATGTCATATTTATCGAAGAGGTCGATGGTATAACATTTTCAAGTTTAGACATCATAAGGTCAGAGGCAGTATAAGCTCCATCGACCGTTTGATCGCTATTGATAGTGAATGATGTTGGAACACTAGCTCCCGAGATATATGGGTAGTATGCCAACAATGTAGATGCTTGGGTGTTGTCGCTATACCATACAAGATCGCTCGCGAAGAGGTTGTCGGTATATGTCATGGCGTAGTTGCTCTTATATGCAGAGGCGGTACTCTCCATAATAATGCTAAGACCAATCTGATCGCCATTCTCGAAAGATGTCTCTGTTGCGCGAGTCTGGATAGTAGGATTTACTAATACCGAATACCCATAATCGCTAGATGTCACTGTATCCTCGACGCAACTTGCCAAGGTCAGTGATGCGCATAAAATCGCAAAAAGTCTCTTTTTCATAAAGTGGTTAGGTTAAATTTTAATCGCTTGTAGAACAAGCATTTTTGGTTGTAGTTTCATCGGGTAAGCCTCTCCGATATCGAGACGTTGAACTACCGTCTCATTTTCTTTCGCTCGGCTTAATCTACGCCTCTCCCTCTGAGTAAAATTCGGAGGGAGAGGTTTTGATCTGGTGATAGTTTTTTTGGTTGGTTAATGTTTTATTTTTTATTTCGTTAATTGTATTGTCTTAAAAAAATCATAGCAAGCAGCCCCATTTGAAATACGAAATTGAAAATTTCGTCATCCTGAACTTGTTTCAGGATCTCTGCATCATCTATATAATTTAAATACTCTTTACCTGCATAATGTTATCGTTCGCTGAGATCCTGAAACAAGTTCAGGATGACGAATCCGTTGGATTCGATAACATGGTGCCAATAAATTGCAAATACGCTTAATATACGAAGTTAAACGAATCTCCCTCATAAGATACTGAACCATCAGCACTCATAAGCTCCGCCTCAACATGATACATAAGACCCTCCGTGAAATCCACATCAAGAGTATATTTCGTATTTGCATATCCGCTATACGCACTCTTTGTTACAGTGTTATATAGCTCACCATATGAGTCATAGATATTGAACTTAATGATGCCGTTCTCCTTAGCTGTGTAGCAAAGTAACACCTCAATACCATCCTCTGTAGCCGCTACAACAGCATCTTTATCATCCGAGAAGTGGATATGGTTCTCGAAGATCTCGCTATGAACTGCGATATCATACTCCTCATCTGCATCAACCAAGATATATGAGCGAACCCAATCATAGTATGTTCTATTCTTAGTCTCATCTGCCAACTCCTCCTCGTTAGGTAGCTCGATCCAAGGGTAAGGGTAGGTCTCAACAACCATATTTAGACCCATTGGCTCTGTGAACTTAAACTCGATATCGTATGGGTCAGCCCAGTTCTCATGACCATAAAAATCGTAGCTTGTCTCCTGCTCGTTATTTAAGTAGAATGATACACTACTCTCATCACGCCACCAACATCCATAGGTGTTAAATCCATCTGCTGGTGTTGAACCATCAGGATTTGTCAACGATACTGATGGGATTGTGATATCAGTTTTATCTCCGCCAGTCGGTGTATACCAGAAGTGAACATTAGAGTTCATTCCATCAGCGAAGTAGCTTCCACTAAAGTCACCACCGCGACCAATACACTCACAAACATCAAGCTCCTGAGAGAATGTTCCCGATCCAACAGATGATGGTTGTCTACCCGAAACATCGAAAGAAGATCCGCGTGTAGAGAACCAGAATGTAGAAGAGAGTGTAGTCTGGTTAGCCTTGAAACGACACTCATAGTAACCGTGAGAAGCCTCCTGAGTCACCGATACAACAGCTGCACATGAGATATAATATGTTGTAGAAGATGTATTATTCCAGTTCCATACGATCTCCTCCTCTTCCATCATCTCGCCATGCAATACCATATAACCATCCTCAACTGCAACATTCGCAGGCTTAAAGATACCTGGCTCGCGACCAACCCAGTTAGGGTGATAGTCATACCATTTGCTTGAGTCGAGCTCCGTACCGTTGAACTCATCCGAGAATATCTCGTTGATAACCCATCTCTTACCCTCAGTTGGCTCTGGAATTGAGCTAATAGCCTCACTTGTCATAAATACAAATGGAGAGTCATCGATCTCATTCTCCTCCCAACCATTGATATTTCCGTTGTATGTTACAACTACAGCCTCTTCAACGATCTCCCAGCTATATGAGTAGCAGTTACCAGTTGTGAAGCTCCAATCGCTACCAACGACCCACTCATAGCTCTTGCCATTCACCTCGTAGGTTGCTAGAACTGATCCAGCACTTATGCTCTGAGGGGCAAATATAACTTTGTAGGTTGTGCCACTCAATGCCATTGTGATATCCTCAGCAGATCCTGTAGCTGTGTATGTCTCTGCGCTAAGATCTACCTCGACTCCACCCACAGCGTGTAGTGTCATCACTCCACCTGCAAGCGATGTATCGGTGAAATTGATTATGATGCTACTCATCACATGGTTAAACACCAATGTTGGAGATAGGTCGTGAGTCGCCTCCTTCACAGAGACCAATAGATCACTCTTTTCGTAGTTATCATCCGCGCTCTGATCTGCATAGACCTCAAACGAGAATGTCTCACCAAACTCCTCAACCGCAGGATAGGCTGCCATAAAAGAGAGCTCTTGGGTCTCACTCTCATAAGCGATAGGGGTAGAGCTTGAGAATGTTGTTCCACTGTAGGTGTATAGTGCCTTCTCTGCATATAGGCTAGCTCCATCAAATGCGCTTACATATATCTCATCACCGCTATCAAAGCTATTCGATGTTACACGTGTCTCTCCTGCTATTGAACTACCAAAGGTGACGTTCAGATCTTCGTTATCGAACCCCTCGGTTAATTGTTCAGTACACGCCGAAAACATCATGGCGCTACAAGCAAATATAAATAATGTTCTTTTCATAATTATCTTTTATATTGTGTACAGGTCTGTTAAACTCTGTAGATTTTACTCTTAATAGTATATTGTCTAATTATCTAATATCTACTCCTCAGTCTCGCTCTCAAGTACTGTGATTGATGCAAATGTAAAGTCGTTATCACCAACATATAGAACCGATCCGACTACCATATCAGCATTTGCCGAACCAACAGTTAGGTTGATACTAGTCACTGTAGCAGAGGTAGTAGTAGTCCAGTTAAACGCTGTATTTTGTATGTAGCTTAGCATTACACCCTCGGCTGTTGCTAAGTGTAGCTCTGTAAGAGATGTGCATTTTTGGACAACATATTGATTTAGAGTTAGAGCTGCAGGGAACTCAGCGCGTACAAGCGATGTACACTCTCTAAAGCAGTGGTTGTAGAATGTAGTAGCAGCAGGGAAGCAGATCTCTGTAAGTGCTGTACATCCATAGAATGCAAAGGTGTTGATCGCTGTTGCCGCTGGGAAGTCAACATCCTTAATATAACCACAGCAGTAGAATGCATATTGACCAACAGAGGTTGCACTCTCTGCCGATACCGAAACAAGAGCATCCGAAGCGTATGCTGCCTTTGTGTCATCATCATAGCTGCTTGTACCAAATATTGCATACTCTGGGATTGTCTTCAAGTTAGGGAACTCCAAAGAGATCTCGCGACCACTACCCGACAAAGCCTCGATAGCTGCACTCAAACCTGCAAAATCAGTTGTTGTTGCCGAAGAGTCGATGATTGTCCAAGTATCTATTGTCATAGGGTACTTCGTTGCTGAGAAGTATGCAAGATCGAGATATCCATACTGAGTATCATCATCCCACTCCAGTGTGCTACTATCAAATGTGATATCATCATCGCTGATATTCCAGCTAAATGTATTGTTATATCCCGATACTAGTTCGATGTTTGTATTTGCGCTCCAAGTGTAGATCTTGCCATCTATAGAGTATGTAGCGACAACCGCTCCAGCCTTTATGGTCTGTGGAGCGACAACCACCTTGTAGCTCATATCACCAATCTGTAGAGGGGTTAACTCCGCTGATGACTCTGTTGCTGTATATGTTTGGTTGCTAAGGTCGATAGATGTCTCGTTATTTGCGAATATCTTCAACTCTCCACCCTCTAGTTCAGAGTCTGTGATATTGATTACAAGACCACTCAATACATGGTTAAATACGAGTGCTGGAGAGCTATCGCTTGTCTGCTCCTGAATCGAGATCAACAGGTCGCTCATCTCGTAATCTTCATTTGTGCTCTGGTCTGCAAGCACCTCAAATGTGAAGCTATCAGCAAACTCCTCGACAGCTGGATAGACCGCTTGGAAGGATAGTTGTTGGCTGCCACTCTCATAAGAGATTGGAGTCGAGCTCTCGAATTTTTCGCCATAATATATATATGGCACATTGTTAGCGTAGGTTTCAGCACCATCGAGGGCTGTAACGTAGATAATGTCTCCCACGTCGAACGCATCAGAGGTGACACGTGTAGCATGAGCGATGGAACTTGTAAAGGAGATTCTAGAATCAACCTCCTCAACTCCATTTTGTGACTTTTCGCATGATGACAGCAGCAACGATGCTGTAGCCAATAGAGGTAGTAGTCTCTTCATAAATTTAGTTTTTGGTAGATTTGGTTAGGTTAGGGCTCTTAGCGTAAATTTTACATACTTCGGAAGAGAGAGCCCCACCCCTCTTCTAAATATGTATAATGTAGTATTGTAGCAAAGATATATTTAAAAATCCAAAATATGAAATTTTTCTTTAATAAAAAATATTTTTTCAAGTAATATGACCGATATTGATAAAAGAATATAGCCGATGGTGCATAATTTTTAGAAAATTGAGAAACAGGATAAAAAAACTCTAAAGAGGAGATTCAATTTTGCCAAATCAAAAAGTTTTGCCACCTTTGTGTAATTTAAACAGATTCTTAGTGTCCGATTAAAAACTGATAAACTGTTGTTGTGAGCTATAACATAGTGCATTGTATGCGTTTGTAATATTAGGGTTTACTTTTTCCGATAGTCCCACTTGAGATACGAAATTGAAAATTTCGTCATCCTGAACTTGTTTCAGGATCTCAGCAAACGATAATATTGCCTCTGTAATATGCTAAAAGCAATAGTTTACTCAATTGTGTAGAGATCCTGAAACAAGTTCAGGATGACGTTCCTTGCGGAACGTATCTCAAGTGGGACTGCTAGAAAAGTTTTATCGGATACCTAACAATTGAAACAGATTATATACCATAAGACAGATGATTTTTAATTTCGAAAAGGGGTTCAATGACAATGCCGCGCTGAAATTTACGGAGCGTCCAATCATTGCAATCTCAGCCAATATAATAGATGAGCTCTCGACCCTCCACTTCGCCTACTCTCGTGCAATAGTAGATGCTGGAGCTGTGCCGATCATAATCCCTGCAAACTGCGATGCCGATGCCATCACATCGCTTATGAGGGGTGTCGATGGGGTGATGTTTAGCGGTGGTGACGATATCGATGCCGCCTATTTCAAAGAGGAGAATATCCCCGATCTTACGAGCCTCAATGCCGAGAGAGACCACTGCGAATTTATGCTGCTGCGTGCAGCCCTAAACTGCGGAGTCCCATTTTTGGGGATATGCCGAGGCTGCCAAGTGGTAAATATTGCTCTGGGTGGTTCGATCTACCAAGATCTGCCATCGATGTACCCCAAAGAGCTCCTACCACACTCGATCCTCACCAACAAAGAGCGACCTGTGCATGATATTGAGGTTGTTGAGTGCTCGATGTTACACAAAATAATCGGAGGAGCAACAACGATCGGTGTAAACTCGCGCCACCACCAAGCGATAAAGGATATTGCACCCTCGCTAAAACTCTGTGCCACCTCCAAAGATGGTGTCATTGAGGGGGTCGAGGGGTATCCTATCCATAAGATCATCGCACTCCAGTGTCACCCCGAAAATCTTGCAACCGATGGAGACTCCACAGAGATGAAGAGGCTATTTTCGTTCTTTGTATCGGAGGCTGATCTATACCGCAGAGCGAAAAAGATCCACACCCTAAACCCAATAATCGACTCTCACTGTGACACTCCAATGCTCTATGATGAGGGTGGATTCGACTTCTCGATTCGCAATAGTGGTGCTCAGGTAGATCTTATCAAGATGAACGAGGGGTATCTCGATGCTACGATAACTGTCGCCTATACTCCGCAATCGACACCTCCCGAAGAGGCGACCGAAAGGGCACTCTCGATCCTTAGGCGATTCAAGAGCGATATCGAGGGACGAGTGGTTATTGCAAAAGAGCCATCGGATGTTATTCGTGCCAAATCAATGGGTATGAAGTGCATTATGTTGGGTGTTGAGAATGGATTGGCAGTTGGAGATGAGCTCTCGAATATTGATCGATTCAAGGGGGAGGGTGTGGTATATATCACACTCTGCCACAACGGATCAAATGCGATCTGCGACTCTGCAAAGGGCGACTCCCTACACAATGGAGTGAGCGCGTTTGGTGCGGAGGTGATTAGACGGATGAATCAACTTGGAATAACGGTCGACATCTCGCACTCATCGCAGAAGAGCACCTTGGATGCACTCGATATCAGCTCTCAACCGATCATCGCTTCGCACTCTTCATGCCTCTCACTCTGTGACCACCCTCGCAACCTCTCTCCAGAGCTCATCAAAGCGATCGCCTCGAAAGGTGGTGTGGTGCAGGTTTGTGGATATGCAGGCTTCTTAAAAGAGAGTGGCGAGGCTTCGATTCTCGATCTTGTGGCACATATTGAACATATAGTTGCCCTCACTGGCTACGACCATGTCGGAGTTGGATCGGACTTTGATGGTGGCGGTGGAGTCGCTGGATTCAATGGCGCGAACGACTTCATAAATGTAACTGTGGAGCTACTTCGCAGAGGACACACCGAGGAGAATATCGCCAAGATAATGGGTGGGAATATCCTTAGAGTACTAACCAAAAATATTAGAGTCTGATGAAACTTTCCTAGCAGTCCCACTTGAGATACGTTCCGTAAGGAACGTCATCCTGAACTTGTTTCAGGATCTTAGCAAATGACAATGTAATCTATATAAGTAGTGTAAAATAATTATTGGTGTGTTTTTAAGAGTGCTATTGGAGATGAGATTTTTTGCTATTGAATTGAAAATATAGTGGTTCTACATTGAGATTTAATAGTAAAAAATATCACGCCAAGAGTGCTTTTAAAAATATGGCAATAATTGTTTTTCACTACTTAATAGGCTAAAATACAATGGTTTAATTAATGGTGCAGGGATCCTGAATCAAGTTCAGGATGACGAATCCGTTGGATTCGAGACGAGCTACAAACAACAACGCACCTAAAAAAACTACAAACAACGATGATTCTAAACTATATTTGGGCAACATTTTTTATTGTGGCGTTTGTCGTCGCAGCGATAGGCTCTCTTTTCTCGGGGAGTGGCGAACTCTTTTCGGCAATGGTCGACTCGACATTCGACTATGCGAAGATGGGCTTCGAGATCTCGATAGGTCTAACGGGGGTATTGTCGCTCTGGCTCGGTGTTATGAAGATTGGCGAGAGGGCTGGGGTGGTAGATATGTTGGCAAGAGGCTCTGCACCGCTCTTTGGAAAGCTCTTCCCCGAAATCCCCAAAAATCACCCTGTGACAGGTGCAATGTTTATGAACTTCTCGGCAAATCTTCTGGGGCTCGATAACGCTGCAACACCCATTGGACTCAATGTGATGCAGCAGCTTCAAAGCATCAACCCCAAAAAGGAGGAGGCGAGCAACTCGATGATAATGTTCCTCATGATAAACGCCTCGGGACTCACGCTACTCCCCGTAACGGTTATGATGTATCGCGCACAACTCGGGGCTGAGAACCCTGCGGATGTCTTTGTGCCGATCATGATTGCAACGGGGGTGTCGACCATAACGGCTATCACACTAACAGCTATCAAGCAGCGTATAAATCTACTACAGAGAGAGATAATGATCCCTGGAGCGATATTCTTTGCAATCATCGCCTCGATCACATATCTATTTACGTCGGGCGACAAAGATACCCTTTCGAGCTACGCAACGGTTATCTCCAATCTATTTCTGATGGCGATAATCACCTCATTCATCGCAATTGGGCTCTTTCGGAGGGTTAATGTCTATGAGAGCTTTATCGAGGGGGCTAAAGATGGTTTCAAGACAGCTATCACAATCATCCCATACCTTGTTGCGATCCTTGTTGCGATCGGGATTTTTCGAGCATCGGGGGCGATGGATTATATTATTGATGGAGTTGCAGCGTCGCTAGATTTTATGGGTATAGACTCTCAATTTACAGGTGCGTTACCAACAATCCTTATGAAGCCATTGAGCGGAAGTGGAGCGAGAGGGATGATGATCGACGCGATGAATAGTTATGGTGCAGACTCCTTTGTAGGGAGGCTTTCGAGCATTGTTCAGGGCTCTACCGACACAACGTTTTATGTCGTGGCACTCTACTACGGATCGGTTGCTATTCAGCGCATTCGATACACCTTGACCTACTCGCTATTTGCAGACCTGATGGGAATAATCACCGCTATTGTACTCTCGTATATCTTCTGGTAAAAGGTGTTTTTAAAAAAAATCTCCACAGAGAGCGAAACAGATGCAATATTTTACTAAAAAAACACTATCTTTGCCAAATTATTAAGGTAAATAAGATATAAATATGCCCGTAATATCACAGCGCGCAGAGCAGATGCCCGCTTCACCAATACGTAAACTTGGTCCTCTAGCCGATGCAGCAAAGGCTAGAGGCACAAAAGTATACCACCTAAATATCGGTCAACCAGACCTCCCAACACCTCAGGAGGGTATTGATGCTTTGCGAAATGTAGATCGTGAAGTGTTGGAGTATAGCCCAAGCAACGGATTCTACTCGCTTCGAAAGAGACTCGTGGAGTACTACGACCAATATCAGATCAAATTTACACCCGACGAGATTATCATCACAACGGGTGGATCAGAGGCGGTGTTGTTTGCATTTATGTCGTGCTTGAACCCTGGTGACGAGATCATCGTGCCAGAGCCTGCATATGCCAACTATATGGCATTTGCAATCTCGGCAGGGGCGATTATTCGACCTGTAGTCTCGACAATCGAGGATGGATTTGCATTGCCAAGCATCAAGGCGTTCGAGGAGCAGATCAATGAGCGTACGCGCGGAATACTTATCTGCAATCCAAACAACCCTACAGGATATCTCTACACCCGAAAGGAGATGGAGCAGATCCGCAACCTTGTGAAGAAATACGATCTATTCCTATTCTCGGATGAGGTCTATCGCGAATTTATCTATACGGGCTCTCCATATATCTCGGCATGTCATTTGGAGGGGATCGAGAATAATGTAGTTCTTATTGACTCTGTGTCGAAGCGATATTCGGAGTGTGGAATACGTATCGGAGCTATTGTGACGAAGAATGAGACTCTGCGAAATGCGGTGAATAAATTCTGTCAGGCGCGATTAAGCCCACCACTTATCGGTCAGATCGTTGCAGAGGCTTCGATGGATGCTTCGCGAGACTATATGGCGGATGTTTATGACGAATATATTGAGCGAAGAAAGTATCTGGTGGATGGACTAAACCATATCCCAGGGGTATACTCTCCAATTCCGATGGGTGCGTTCTATACAGTGGCGCGACTCCCAGTGGATGATAGCGATAAATTCTGTGAGTGGTGTCTCTCGGAGTTTGAGTATGAGGGAGAGACCATTATGCTAGCTCCAGCATCGGGATTCTACTCCGACCCAAGTCTCGGACGCAATGAGGTGAGAATTGCATATGTCCTAAAAAAGGAGGATTTGCAGCGTGCTCTATTTATTTTGGGGCGTGCTCTTGAGGCGTATAATTCATTATAAGGGTTAAAAGAGAGACTACCCAGGTAAAATTTCGGTTAACGGTGCACTAAATCACCTCTGTAAAGAGTTATATAATATATGAAAAAGAGAAATATTACGAAGTATACGGTCGGAGCGATAGTGCTCTTTGTATGTGCGACTCTATTTGCAGGTTGTAGTACAACGTACAAGGTTATTCAGCGCGGAGATGCCGATGAAATCTACAATTTGGCACTCGAAAAGTATGAGGCGGAGGAGTGGAACAAGGCGGCGAAGTTGTTTACATATGTCTCATCATACTACGAGGGGACAAATCGCGATGACTCGATAAAGTTCTTCAATGCGCGAAGCCTCTTCAAGAGTTCGAGCTATGAGATTGCGGCGGAGTCGCTGGATGAGTTCCGTCGACAATATGGGCGTTCGATATTTTTGGAGGATGCTGAGGGTATGTTTACCCTCTGCTACTACTATATGGCTCCTGGGCCGACTCGCGATAGTGCCATGATTACCAACGCAATTATGGTCATTAATGAGTTCTTGTCACGCTATCCGAATAGTGCCCAAGCTGGGGTCTTTACGGAGCTTCGAGAGGAGTTGATCGCAAGGCTACACGAAAAGTCATTTGCCAATGCGTATACATACTACAAAACGGAGTACTATAAATCGGCGATCATAGCCTTCAAAAATGCGTTGAGGGAGTATCCCGACAGCAAGTATCGTGAGCAGATATCGTACTACACTGTAGCTTCGGCATATGAGCTTGCAACCAAATCTGTGATGAGCAAAAAGGAGGATCGATTCCTCGATATGATCGACTCCTACTACACATTTATCGCGGCATATCCCGAATCGGAGTATCGCGACGAGGTCGATAGAATGTTGAAAAAAGCCAACAATTATATCGATAGTAAGGCTAAAGGCGAAGAGATTGAGACTGATAGCAAGGCGAGAGAGAAGAGAGAGCCTAAAAGAGAAAAACAAGAGAAAAATTTATAAAATAAGCAATCGATATGGATATCAAAAAGAACACTCCTAACAACACTGTGACACGTCAGTTGGTCGACATCGATCACGAGACTGGCAATATCTATAAGTCACTCAACATTGTTGCACGTCGCGCAAACCAGATTTCAAGTGAGTTGAAGGTGGAGCTAAACCGTAAACTTGCAGATTTCTCATCGCCTAACGACACAATGGAGGAGACATTCGAGAACCACGAGCAGATCGAGATCTCGCGTTACTATGAGCGTCTTCCAAAGCCAGCTCTTATTGCGATGGAGGAGTTCCTCGATGGTGAGGTCTCTTTCCGCGAGGGAAACAAATAAGGTATTATTGTTATATGACAAAATTTCATAAACCATCAAATAGATTGTAACATATCATGTTATATGAATCTATATTTTGCAGATAGTCCCACGTGAGATACGTTCCGCAAGGAACGTCATCCTGAACTTGTTTCAGGATCTCAGCAAACGACTATATTTTTACTGTAATATATTTGGTTTAGAGGATAATGCAGAGATCCTGAAACAAGTTCAGGATGACGAAATTTTCAATTTCGTATCTCACGTGGGACTGCTAGGAAAAGTTTGTCGGATATCAAATAATAAGTATATAATATCAGATAAGTAGACGCACCAATAAGATGAATATTTTACTCTGCGTTACGGGAAGCATAGCCGCCTATAAAGCAGCTATGCTGTGTCGTATTTTTAAGATGGCAGGTTGTGAGGTTAAAGTTATCATGACACCTCTTGCCAAACAATTTATCACACCACTCACAATGGCTACACTTTCGAAGAACCCGATTTTGGTGGAGTTCTTCAACCCCGAAAATGGGGAGTGGAACTCGCATGTGAGTCTGGGAGAGTGGGCAGATGTGATGCTCATAGCTCCAGCCACTGCCAATACAATGGCTAAAATGGCGAGTGGAGTGGCTGATAATCTGCTGCTTACGACCTATCTTTCGGCACGTGCACCCGTTGTAGTAGCTCCAGCGATGGATCTGGATATGTATGCACATCCAACGACTCAGCTCAACTTAGAGACGCTTCGTTCGCGTGGGGTATATGTTGTCGAACCAGAGTCGGGAGAGTTGGCGAGTGGACTTATTGGTAAGGGGCGTATGGCTGAACCGCAGGAGATATTTGATTTTGTGATGACAAAGGTGTTGGGGCAGAGACAGAGCCTTAAGGGGCGAAAATTTATGGTCACCGCTGGCGCGACGATTGAGCCGATTGACCCAGTGAGGTATATCTCGAACCACTCGACTGGCAAGATGGGTTATGCCATTGCCGAGGTGTTGGCAGAGCGTGGTGCAGAGGTCACTTTGGTTAGTGGTCGCACAAATCTATCGACTCCAAAGGGTGTCACAAGGGTAGATGTTGGAAGTGCCGAGGAGATGTATGAGGCGTCTACGCTACACTTCGCATCGGCAGATGGTGCTGTGATGTGTGCTGCGGTTGCAGATTACACCCCCGAGCAGGTGGCTCAAACAAAGATCAAAAAGAGCGAGGAGGATATGCAGATTCGACTTCGCAAGACTAAAGATATTGCCGCTGCATTGGGTGCTAAGAAGGGCGATCGTCTGCTTGTTGGATTTGCATTGGAGACCGACAATGAGGCGCAGAATGCCGCTTCGAAGTTGGAGCGCAAATCTTTGGATTTCATCGTTTTGAACTCGCTTCGAGATGCTGGAGCTGGATTTGGTGTCGACACCAATAAGGTTACATTTGTAGATCGATGTGGGGCGGAGGAGTTACCGCTTATGAGCAAACGCAAAGTGGCGGAGCGCATAGTTGAAAAAATTGAGGGATTGCTAAAATAATTATTGGTGTCTAATCTCTGTTTGTGCATTAACTCCTTCCCGTCATCTTGAATCAAGTTTATTTAGTGTTCAATAAAGAGATGACGACAGAGGTGATTTATTGGTACCATGTTATCGAATCCAACGGATTCGTCATCCTGAACTTGATTCAGGATCTCCCGAATTTAGTGAAACTAAATCTCGGGCACGAAGAGAATACGTGAGAATTAAATTTTTATAGAAGTTTGATAATGTTCCCGAGATTCCGCCTTTGGCGCAATTCGGGAGATCCTGAATCAAGTTCAGGATGACGAAATTTTCAATTTCGTATCTCAAGTGGGACTGTTGAAAAAATGACGTACGCTAAAATGTAAAATAATCGATCATGTTAAAGAGCTTAATCGTTGAGAATTACGCACTTATAGATCGCCTTGAGATATCGCTCGACCCTGCGCTGAATATCATCACAGGAGAGACAGGTGCTGGAAAATCGATCCTATTGGGAGCTTTGGGGCTTCTGATGGGTGGTAAAAATGATGGCACAGCCACAAAAGACAACACCAAAAGTTGCGTTGTGGAGGGTACTTTCTCGATTGGCATGCTCAATCTAGAGCCACTCTTTGAGGCGAATGATTGGGAGTACGAAGAGGTGATCACCCTCAGAAGAGTTATCACCGCTTCGGGAAAGAGTCGATCATTTATCGGCGATATCCCTGTCTCACTCTCGGAGCTTAAGATATTGAGCGAAAGGTTGATAGATATCCATTCGCAGCACCAAAATCAGATCCTCTCAAACGAGGAGTTTCGTATATCGGCAATTGATCTTCTATACGATTCAAAATCACTTTTAGCAAAATATCTGGGCGAATACAACACCCTACAGTCACTTCGAGCAAAACTTCGCACCGCCGAAGAGGTTGCTGCATCGGCACGTCGCGATGAGGAGTGGATCACCCACCAAGTGGAGGAGCTAACGGCAGCAAATCTTCGAATTGGAGAGAGCGAAGAGGCGGAGGCGGAGCTCAAAATATTGGAGAACTCGGAGCTTATAACTCAGAACTTCGAGGCATTTACCGCACGCATGGAGCAGGATGATGAGGGCGGTATCTTGGTGGCACTTAGAGCCTCACAAAAGGAGATGCAGCAGATTGCGAAGAGCTTCCCCGATGCAGCAGATTATGCGGAGCGTCTGGGGAGTGTCGTTGCTGAACTCAAAGATATGTATAGCTCGATCTCGGCGAGCAGCGAGTCGATAGAGGCTGACCCTGAACGACTCTCGAAGTTGAGCAGCAGGATCGACACGATCTACTCGCTCTGTCAGAAACATCGAGCGGCAGATCTTGCGGAGTTGATCGAGATCCGTGACAGATACGCCGCTCAATTGGGGGCAATTCTAGGTTCGGATGAAGAGATCACAAGACTTAAAAAAGAGATCAAGGAGTGTGAAGGTAGCACCTCGAAGTTATCTGCGAAGATTACAGAGAGTCGTCGAAAGGTAGCACCCATATTCGAAAAGAGTATCTGCAAAACTTTGAAGCAGTTGGGGATGGAGCAGGCTCGATTTACGGTTCAAATCAGAGAGAGCAAAGCTACACCTCTAGGCTCAGACGCAATAGATTTCCTATTTAGCTCTGTCGAGGGCAAGAGTCCACAACCTGTTGAGCGAATAGCTTCGGGTGGTGAGATCTCGCGTGTAATGTTGGCATTGAAGGTGCTATTGGCGGAGAAGATGTCACTGCCAACAATCATCTTCGATGAGATTGACACTGGAGTCTCGGGGCGTATTGCCGATGCGATGGGTGAGATCATCGAGGAGCTTTCGCGCAAGATGCAGGTGATCGACATCACACATCTTCCGCAGGTTGCATCGAAGGGCAATAGCCACTTTGTGGTCTACAAAGAGGGTGGTCGCACCAATATCACACGCCTCTCGAAGGAGGAGCGAGTGCAGCAGATCGCCACAATGCTGTCAGGAAGCGTCATTACGGATGCTGCTGTTGAACAGGCTCAATTCCTGTTGGGAGGTCATTGCAAGGCGGCGAAATTTTAAAGATACCATAGAGTCCTCTTCAAAATTTCATCCACCTATCAACGACCTCTAAAGCGGAGCTAAACTTGCATTTTGCAATGGTCTCGTTAAATCAATAATAACCTTTCAGCAGTCCCACGTGAGATACGAAATTGAAAATTTCGTCATCCTGAACTTGATTTATTAGTGTCCGATAAAAGTTTACAATTTGTATTGGCACCTCGTTTCGACTCTGAAAGAGTCGTCATCCTGAACTTGTTTCAGGATCCCTAACTGTCAGAGTTTTAGATCATTTGCAGAGATCCTGAAACAAGTTCAGGATGACGAATCCGATGGATTCGATAACATGCTACCAAATAACATGCTACCAACAAATCCAGTTTAAAAATCTGTTTAAAAAGTGTGATAATTCTATTGTGTTTTAATCTTTGTTTCGTACCTTTGCACTCGCTAAGTGACTACTCCCAAACAAGAGGTTAGTTGCTGAAAATGAAGAGTATAACAAACACAATAAAGACGACTATGCTGATCGCTGATAAGTATGCACCACAACAGATAGAATCAAAGTGGTACGATTTCTGGATTGAGAAGAATCTTTTTCACTCAGAGCCAGACGAGAGAGAGCCCTACACAATTGTAATTCCACCACCAAATGTGACTGGAATGCTACATATGGGACACATGCTAAACAACACTTTGCAGGATGTCTTGGTGCGTCGTGCACGCATGATGGGCAAGAACGCATGTTGGGTTCCAGGAACCGACCACGCTTCGATCGCTACAGAGGCTAAAGTTGTGGCAAAACTCAAAGAGCAGGGGATAGATAAGTCGACACTTACACGCGAAGAGTTCTTGAAACACGCGTGGGAGTGGAAAGAGGAGTATGGAGGAGTGATCCTAAAGCAGCTTCGCACACTTGGAGCTTCGTGTGATTGGGATCGCACATGCTTCACGATGGATGAGGCGCGCACAGAGAGCGTAATCAAGGTCTTCTGTGACCTATTCAACAAGGGCAAAATCTACCGCGGAGTGCGCATGGTCAATTGGGATCCTTCGGCAAAGACCGCACTCTCGGATGAGGAGGTGATCTACAAAGAGTCTCAAGGAAAATTATACTACTTGCGTTATATGGTCGAGGGGTCAGATCAGGCGATCATCGTCGCTACGACTCGTCCAGAGACGATCCTTGGAGATAGCGCGTTGTGTGTAAATCCAAATGATGAGCGTTACAAATCTTTGGCGGCAGATGCTCGTGTGATTGTTCCATTGGTGGGTCGTTCGATCCCTATTATTCGCGATGAGTATGTTGATATTGAGTTTGGTACGGGAGCTTTGAAGGTGACTCCAGCTCACGATGTCAATGACTATATGTTGGGCGAGAAGTTCGGCTTGGAGACAATTGATATCTTCGATGACAATGGAGCGATCAACGATAAGGTAGGAATGTATGTCGGTGTCGATCGTTTCGAGTGTCGCAAGCAGATCGAGGTGGATCTGGAGTCGGCAGGGCTCATGGAGAAGAGCGAACCATACACAAACAACGTAGGCTTCTCGGAGCGCACAGGAGTTGTTATCGAGCCTAAATTGTCGATGCAGTGGTGGTTGTCGATGGAGGAGCTAGCAGCACCAGCAGCGGCATCTGTTGCGAGCGATGTTATTAAGTTTGTCCCTGCAAAGTACAAAAATACATATCGCCACTGGATGGAGAATATCAAGGATTGGTGTATCTCGCGTCAATTGTGGTGGGGTCAGAGAATCCCAGCTTACTATCTGCCAAAGGGTGGATATGTTGTGGCTGAGACCTCTGAAAAGGCTCTAGAGATGGCACGTGCGAAATCGGGCGATGAGTCGTTGCAGTTGAGCGATCTTCGTCAGGATGAGGATGTTTTAGATACTTGGTTCAGTTCATGGTTGTGGCCAATATCGGTATTTGATGGTATTCGCGAGCCTGAGAATGACGAGGTTAAGTACTACTATCCAACAAATGACTTGGTTACAGGCCCAGATATCATCTTCTTCTGGGTTGCACGTATGATTATGGCGGGATATGAGTATCGCGATCTAATGCCATTCAAGAATGTATACTTCACAGGAATTGTTCGCGATAAACTCGGTCGCAAGATGTCGAAGCAGCTTGGAAACTCTCCAGATCCATTGGATTTGATCGCGGAGTATGGAGCGGATGGTGTTCGTATGGCGATGATGTTGTGTTCGAGCGCGGGAAACGACTTGATGTTCGACAATGCACTCTGCGAGCAGGGTCGTAACTTCGGAAATAAGATATGGAACGCTTACCGCTTGATTGAGGGTTGGGAGGTTGACCCTAACCTCGAGATGAGCGAGAATAATAGACTCTCTATAGAGTGGTTCGAGGCGCGTTTCGACGAGGCGTTGAAGCAGATCGAATCGGACTTCGAGGGGTATAAATTGTCGGAGGCTTTGATGGTTGCCTACAAACTCTTCTGGGATGAGTTTAGCGGTTGGTATCTTGAGATGGTAAAACCTGCCTATCAATCGCCAATCGACGCTCAGACAAAGGAGGCTACCAAAGGCTTCTTCGATAAGTTGATGAGGGTGCTCCACCCATTTATGCCATTCGTCACAGAGGAGATCTGGCAAGATTTGGCTACACGCTCAGAGGGTGAGTCGATCATGGTTGCAGATATGCCTCGCTCGAAAGAGGTGAATGGCGAGATGCTAGCACGCTTCGAGTTGGCTAAGGAGATTATATCTGCCGTTCGTAATGTTCGCAAAGGCAAGAATCTACCTCAGCGCGAGGTGTTGGAGTTGAAGTTGATCGAGGATGAGAACTACCCAGCGGAGTTTGCTCCAGTGATCGCAAAGATGGCGAATTTGAGCGACATATCGATCATTAGCGAGAAAGATCCTTCGGCTGCTGGATTTATCGTAAAGACCACACAATACTTCATTCCACTTGGAGATAAGATCGACAAAGAGGCTGAGATAGAGCGTCTTTCGGCAGACCTTAAGTACCAAGAGGGATTCCTTGCAAGCGTTATGAAGAAGCTAAACAACGAGCGATTTGTAAACTCAGCACCCGAGAAGGTGGTCGCTGTGGAGCGTGCAAAACAGAGTGATGCGGAGGCTAAGATCTCAGCTATCAAGGAGCAACTTGCGGCACTCCAATAGGTAATGGCAGCACCAATTACAATATACACCGACGGTTCATCGTTGGGGAATCCAGGCCCAGGGGGCTACGGCATCGTCTTGATGTCGGGCCCCTTCCGCAAGGAGGTATCGAAGGGGTTTCGACTCACCACAAACAATCGAATGGAGCTTATGGCAGTCTGTGTAGGGCTAGAGATGCTTAAATTCGACAAATCGGATGTCACGATCTACTCCGACTCGAAGTATGTGGTAGATGCTGTGGAGAAAAAGTGGGTCTATGGTTGGGAGAAGAAGAGATTTGTAGGGAAAAAGAATCCTGATCTTTGGATACGCTACCTGAAGGTATCACGCCGACATAGAGTGCGTTTTGTCTGGGTTAAGGGTCACGCTAGCAATGTGGAGAATAATCGCTGCGATGAGTTGGCGGTTGCGGCGGCTCACGATTCACAAAACCACCTCAATGATGTGGGTTATCAAGCAGAATAATAATTATTAGCGTTCGAATAGATAGCAGTGATAAATTTATTGGCACCATCGTTATTGGCACCATGTTATCGAATCCAACGGATTCGTCATCCTGAACTTGTTTCAGGATCTCAGCAAACGATATACGATGCTGATAAACAGATGATGCAGAGATCCTGAATCAAGTTCAGGATGACGAAATTTTCAATTTCGTATCTCAAGTGGGACTGCTATGGTGAGAACCACTAGAGAAAACTATAGGGGATTACAGGAGAGGTTGATAGATAAATTTATCGAACACTAATGAGTAACAATAAAGGGGAGTATCCTCCCTAAAGAGAGAGAAAATGTTTAAGACCTACATAAAACTACTAGGGTTTGCAAGCCCACTGAGCGTATATGCAGTGCCATATTTTATCTATGCGGTGCTATATGCCATCTTCAACACCTTCAACTACGCGATGATTATCCCGATCCTTAAGACTATGTTCTTGGATGGGGGATTTTCGTTTACGCCAGTTCATGAATTTCCCGATATCGCATTCAACGCCGATACATACTACAACGTAATCAACTACCTCTATACCACACTCTTTGGGGTGAATTTCGAGGTTCAAAATATGTTGATTTTGTTGGCTGTTATCACGGTGATGATGTCGCTACTGAGCAATACATTTCGATATTTGTGCGCTTGCACAGTCGAAAAGCTACGTGCAAATACCCTACAGAGGGTGCGAAATAGACTCTTCGACCATGTAATGGGGATGAATGTCGGATTCTTTAGCGAGCAGCGAAAGGGGGATATTATATCGAAGATCACGGGAGATGTTGGAGTTGTTCAGTTCTGCATCACAAATACCTTGCAGGTTGCATTTCGCGAGCCGTTTCTGGTCATTGGATACCTTACGGCGATGATCTCTATCTCGTGGCAGCTCTCGATCTTCTCGGCTCTATTTCTGCCGATGGTGGCACTTGTTATCGGAAGCATCGTTAAACGACTTCGCCATCCTGCCAAAAAATCGATGGAGCTGGGAGCTGATTTGGTGAGCACGCTCGATGAATCACTCTCGGGAGTGAAGATCATAAAGAGCTACAACGCAACAGATTACATCAAAGAGAAGTACCACCAAGTAAATCGAAGAGTTACAAATCTGACCCTCTCAATGGCGCGTCGTCAACAGCTAGCCTCACCAACAAGCGAGGTGTTGGGAATCACAGCGATTGGTATTATCATTGTCTTTGGAGGTGGGTTAGTTGCGGCAAATGAGTTGGATGCAGCGCAGTTTTTGGCATTCGTAGCGATCTTTTCGCAGATCACCCGACCTGTCCGCTCATTTATAGATCAATTTGCAAATATAAACCAAGGAGTGGCGGCTGGAGATCGTATCTTGGGGCTACTAGCAGAGCCAAATCCACTTCAAGATGAGGCGAACGCTAAGGAGCTGACGCAATTCAAAGAGAGGATAGAGTTTCGAGATGTGCACTTCAGCTACGATGGCACGCGCGAGGTTTTGACCAACGTCAACTTCACAATCGAAAAGGGGCAAACTGTAGCTTTGGTTGGGCCATCGGGTGGAGGAAAGTCGACATTGAGCGAACTTATTCCGCGCTTCTACGACCCGACAAAGGGGGAGATCTTGATCGATGGGGTCTCACTACGCGACTTCACACAGGAGAGCATCCGCAAACATATCGGAACTGTGGCGCAGGATACAATCCTCTTCAACGACACTATTTTTGCAAATCTAGCATTCGGAAAGTTAGGGGCTACAAAGGAGGAGGTTGTGGAGGCGGCAAAGATTGCCAATGCCGACAACTTTATCATGGAGTCGCTCGATGGCTATGACTCCAATATCGGAGATCGTGGAATGAAGCTATCGGGTGGGCAACGCCAGAGGTTGAGTATTGCGCGTGCAGTGCTTAAAAACCCTGATATTCTGATACTTGACGAGGCTACATCGGCACTCGACACCGAGAGCGAGAAGTTGGTTCAAGAGTCGCTCACGAAGCTATTGAAGGGGCGCACATCGGTGGTTATTGCACACAGATTGAGCACGATCTACAACGCTGATAAGATTGTAGTTGTCGATCGCGGAACAGTTGCTGAGGAGGGTACACACTCCGAATTGATGGCACGTAGAGGCATCTATAGCAAACTAGTTGAGATGCAATCATTTGAATAACTCCATTTTTCATTCGTATCCATTAGTGTCTATTCGACTCTATTAGTCTCCGATAAAACTTTTCTAGCAGTCACACTTGAGATACGTTCCGCAAGGAACGTCATCCTGAACTTGTTTCAGGATCTTAGCAAACGACATACAATCTATATAACATACTAAAACACAATGGTTTAATTAATGATGCAGGGATCCTGAAACAAGTTCAGGATGACGAAATTTTCAATTTCGTATCTCAAATGGGACTGCTAGAAAAGTTTTATCGGAGACTAATAAATCAAGTTCAGGATGACGACTCTTTCAGAGTCGAGACGCGATGCAAAAGTAAGCTCCTGATTTTGTATGCAGATATAATGTATTATATTGCAGCGCATTACAAAGGTTTGTCGGATTTTTATAGAACACTAATAATTTTTTTTGTATATTTGCGCGGTTACACCATATAAAAAGGGGCTAAAAAGAAAAACGATATATAATTTATGAAGTTCAAAGAGTATAAAGGACTCAATCTCGCCAATGTAGCAGATGAGATCTTGGCGAAGTGGGACGCTGACGATACATTCCACAAAAGTATCTCGACACGCGAGGGAAAACCAACATTCGTATTCTACGAAGGGCCACCATCAGCAAATGGTGTTCCAGGAATCCACCACGTTATGGCACGCACAATCAAGGATATATTCTGCCGATTCAAGACTCAGCAGGGCTTCAAGGTGCACCGCAAAGCGGGTTGGGATACACACGGACTCCCTGTGGAGTTGGGCGTAGAGAAGAAACTCGGAATCACAAAGGAGGCTATCGGAAAGACAATCTCGATCGAGGAGTACAACAAAGAGTGTCGTGAGGCTGTTATGGAGTTCACGGGACAGTGGGAGGATTTGACTCGCAAGATGGGATATTGGGTAAATATGGATGATCCATATATCACCTACGACAACAAATATATCGAGACTATTTGGTGGCTTCTTAAGGAGCTATTCAACAAGGGGCTTTTGTATAAGGGCTACACAATTCAGCCATACTCACCTGCGGCAGGTACGGGTCTCTCGACACATGAGTTGAACCAACCAGGTTGCTATCGCGATGTGAAGGATACAACATGTACAGCGCAGTTTATCGTTACACGCAATGAGAAGAGCGAGAGGCTATTCGAGGGTGTGGAGGATACTCTATACTTCCTAGCTTGGACAACAACACCTTGGACTTTGCCATCGAATACAGCTCTTGCAGTTGGGCCAGATGTAGAGTATCTTCGCGTAAAGTGCGAGAATCCATATACATCGCAGCCTCAGGTTATAATCATGGCTAAGGATCTTGTTAGCAGCTACTTCACAAAGAAGATGGAGGGTAAATTCACGATCCTTGAGGGTTCATTCAAGGGCTCTGAATTGGCTGGTATCGATTATGAGCAGCTTCTACCATGGGTTACACCGATGGGCGATGCTTTCCGCGTTATAACAGGAGATTTTGTAACGACATCGGATGGTACGGGTATTGTACATATCGCCCCAACATTTGGTGCGGATGATGATCGCGCCGCTAAGGTGGCAGGTATCGCACCGTTGTTTGTCGTTGATAAGGCTGGCAAGGAGCAACCGATGGTTGACAAAAGCGGTAAGTTCTTCGTCTTGGAGGATCTAGATCCAGAGTTTGTCAAAAGCAACATCAATGTAGAGCTATACTCGGAGTATGCAGGACGCTTTGTGAAGAATGCCTTCGACGAGAGATTAGGGGCTGACGATGCAACACTCGATATCGATATCGCGGTGCTTTTGAAGATGGAGAACAAAGCCTTCAAGATCGAGAAGCACTCCCACTCATATCCACACTGCTGGAGAACCGACAAACCAGTACTATACTACCCACTCGATTCGTGGTTTATCAAGACTACAGCCTGCAAAGAGCGCATGATCGAGCTTAACAACACCATCCGTTGGAGACCAGAGTCTACGGGTTCGGGACGCTTCGGAAAGTGGTTGGAGGGTCTTGTTGATTGGAACTTGTCGCGTTCACGTTTCTGGGGTACTCCACTCCCTGTTTGGGCTACAGAGGATTACTCTCAGGTGAAGTGTATCGGTTCGATTGGAGAGCTTATGACCGAGATCGACAAGTCGGTAGCCAAGGGGTATATGGAGAAGAATCCATTCGCAAACTTCAAGGTTGTCGATATGAGCGCGGAGAACTACTCAACAAAGAATATCGACCTGCACCGTCCATATGTCGACTCTATAATCTTGGTGGCAGATAATGGCGAGCCAATGAAGCGCGAGAGCGATTTGATTGATGTTTGGTTCGACTCTGGAGCGATGCCTTATGCACAGCTACACTACCCATTTGAGAACGCTGGAGCTGACTTTAAGAGTGTATATCCAGCCGACTTTATCGCGGAGGGTGTCGATCAGACTCGCGGTTGGTTCTTTACGCTACACGCCATAGCTACAATGTTGTTTGACTCTGTAGCATTCAAAAATATCATCTCGAATGGTCTTGTTCTGGATAAGGTTGGTAACAAGATGTCGAAACGACATGGTAATGCTGTTGAGCCATTTGAGGTTCTTAAGAAGTATGGCGCAGATGCCACTCGTTGGTATATGATCTCGAACTCACAGCCTTGGGATAACTTGAAGTTCGATGTGGAAGGTGTCGATGAGGTGCGTCGTAAATTCTTCGGCACACTATACAACACATACTCATTCTTCGCGTTGTATGCCAATGTTGATGGATTCACAGGCAACGAGGCGGAGGTTCCAATGGAGAGTCGTCCACAGATCGACCGTTGGATCATCTCACTGCTCAACACTTTGGTTAAGGATGTCACTACATCGTTGGAGAGTTACGACCCAACTCCTGCGGCTCGTATGATTCAGGAGTTTGTCAATGAGAATCTATCGAACTGGTATGTTCGTTTGAACCGTAAGCGTTTCTGGGGTGGTGAGATGGATGAGGATAAGTTAGCAGCCTACCAGACTCTATACACTTGTTTGGATACGGTTGTTAAGCTAGCTGCTCCATTCGCACCATTTATCACAGATCAGATCTTTAGAGATCTCAACGAGATTAGCGGACGCGACACAAGCGGATCAGTCCACCTATCGACATTCCCAACAGCAGACGCTTCGTTGGTAGATAGCGATTTGGAGGAGACTATGGCACTTGCTCAACGACTCACATCTATGGTCTTGGCACTTCGTCGTAAGGTCAATATCAAGGTTCGTCAGCCATTGACAAAGATCCTTGTTCCAGTTCTTGATCCAGCTATGAAGCGTCACATTGATGCTATTCAGGCTCTTGTGATGGGAGAGGTGAATATCAAGGAGATCGAGCTTATCGAGCAGACGGCAGGCGTCATAACTAAGCGTATCAAGCCTAACTTCAAGACTCTAGGGCCTCGATACGGAAAGTATATGAAGGGTATCGCAGCCCTTGCCGCTACATTCGATCAGGAGAAGATCGCACAAATCGAGGCAGCCGCAGAGACTACTCTCGAAGTCAATGGCGATCAGATCACCGTTACTCCAGCCGACTTCGATATCACATCGGAGGATATGCCAGGATGGTTGGTGACATCTGAGGGTAAGTTGACCGTTGCATTGGATATCACAATCACGGATGAGCTTCGCAATGAGGGTGTGGCACGCGAATTGGTAAATCGTATTCAGAATATCCGCAAAGATTCGGGCTTCGAGGTTGTAGATCGTGTGAAGGTCGAGATCGAGAGCACGGAGGCTGTTGAGAGATCTGTTGCAGAGTTCGAGGAGTATATTGCAGCGCAGACATTGGCTGTAAGTATCAAGGTTACATCGACTCCTGCTGGTGATTTCGTTGTGGAGAGCGAGCTAGATGAGGCTCCATTGAAGATCGCGGTTACAAGGGTTTAGGCTTGTATTTGATAAAACTTTTCCGCAGTCCCACGTGAGATACGAAATTGAAAATTTCGTCATCCTGAACTTGTTTCAGGATCTCTACATTATTGATTTAATCTATTACAGTGATTATATTATCATTTGCAGAGATCCTGAAACAAGTTCAGGATGACGTTCCTAGCGGAACGTATCTCACATGGGACTACTGGAAGAGTTTTATCGGACAACAAATAATAAGCAAGATATAGTTACATATAACAGATAAGGTCATGAAGATAAAGAGTTTCGCTTTTGCCTCTTTTGTGTTGTTAAATGTGTTGGCATTGACAATGTGCAAGGGACAAAATACAATTAAGTATGATACAAATGAGGACTCTCCATATGCGGCAGGAGAGGAGGTTGGTGTAGTCACCTCCGATAGGATTGCTGAGATATCAGGGTTAGCACCAAGCGGCATATATAAGGATTGCTTCTGGGTGCACAACGATAGTGCAACATCGGCACATATCTACCTGATAAATCTATCAGGTGAGTTGGTCGCAGCTATCTCTCTACCCGTTGAAAATCGTGATTGGGAGGCGATAGCTCTTGGTGATGGCTACATCTATTTGGGAGAGGTTGGCGACAATTTTGCGAGCAATGACTCTAAGAAGATCTATAAAATAGCTGAGCCTACAAACATTGACACAACAGCGCGAGATAGTGAGATCTCTATTACGATCGACCAGATCGAGACAATGGAGTTTAATCTATCAGCAGGCAAGGTCGACTGCGAGACTCTGATGTATGATCCTATCGACAAAGAGTTGGTTCTTGCGACAAAGCGCGAAGATAAGAGTGTTATATATACAACACCTTTCGTTGCAACAGACGGGGGTGAAGTTCTAATTATTGAGCCATCTGTAGATTTGACATTCACCTACTCGACATCGGGAGATATCTCGGTTGATGGTAGCAAGATCTTGATAAAGAACTATACGAATATCTATTTCTGGGAGCGCAAAGAGGGTGAGAGCATCGTCGAGACACTCAAGACTACACCTACAATGCTGTTGTATGATATAGAGCCACAAGGCGAAGCGATAGCGTGGAGCACATACGAAGATGCATTCTATACGGTTAGTGAAAAGTTTGGTAGTATAAATCCACCAATATACAAATACAAGCGAAAATAGGAAGTAACCTATACAAATTATATCCCCTCTGAAAAAGTTATGAAAACAGCTTTTCAGAGGGGATATCTCTATTGTCGGTTGATGTACGTTAGCTCTATAGAGCCGCTCTTAGCCTTGTTGTTGAGTGTGATTGCAACCCTCGTAAATGGCTCGAAGGCGTAGGCACTAACCTCCTCTGTGGTGATTGTAAATGGCTCTGAAGAGTCGATCCTGACCTCAATAGAGTTATCATCGGAGCTCAAGACAATACGATCTTTTAGGATTGTAACCTCTTGACGAGTGGTGATAGCTGTCTCGAAATCCATCGCCTGCGATGCTTTAAACTGATCTTTGATCCTTATCTCTCCACCCTTTTTGCGATTATACTCAAATAGACGTGTCAACTCCTCCAACTCTTCGATCTGATATGCCGATGAGATATCATACAATACAACGTCTCGTTTGTTGGTGAATTTGCGCGAGATTGTGCGACCCACAGCGTCGGGTGAGTCATACTGTTGAACTCCGCCGATAAGTGGTACAGGGTGCCCAAAAGAGCTAAACATAGGGTAGAGCGTATAGCGTTCGGCAGAGAATGTCTTCGAGGTGTAGGCAATCGGGCCTCCCATATCACCCATCATTATATCGTCACCTGCAACAATGGTGTATGAACCCACATCATTGTGGTTGTGGCTTTCGTTGTTCGTTCCACCCTTAATATTTAGAGCCAACGAAGAGTCCCAATTAGAGGGGTATGGGCGACAACTCAACACATCTGCCTTGTCGAAATATGACCTCAATGATTTTGATGACTCAGTGGCATCGCCCTTGATCTTGCATGGTGAGTTGTTGAAGTTGCCGATTATGGCATCTATCGAACTCCACACTTTAGAGTCATAATCTCTGTCAATGCTCTGCTCCCAACTAAATGCTCTGTTGCAATACCATGTAATCCACTCCGAAGGGGTTGTCCCTGGATGGCAATCTGTTATCGCTGGATAGATATTGTTGATAATCTCGGAGCGTACGCCAAAAGTTGCCACTCTCTGCATGCGCGGAGCTTCAAAGAGATCTATCTGGGAGTCGGTGGCACGATATAGAGCTTCGCGAAGTCGAATAAGCGATGAGAATCCATAGTTGTAGTATCCGATTCCCTCTGCGCAGTAACCATCTTCGAGAAAGCCACCAATGCCATATTGAATATACTTCTCTGCTGCAGCAACAAATTCAGCTCGAAGATCCAGATCCTCGATAACCGCCAATGCCGAAGATGTCACACCTGCCAAGCAGACCAAATTCCAGTTATTATCGCGAACTATCCACCTCTGCTTACTGCCACCTCTATCATCTAGAGTTCTGTAGCTCTTTAGGATTGGGTTGTAGATCCGCTCTTGTAGTCTTGAGCGTAGCAGCTCCACAACCTCTGGATTTAGCTTTTCACCCACCATATAGATCGTCTGCCCCAATAGATCGGCTGTAGTTGCAGCACCTAGATCAACATGATACTCCCTTCCATAGAAGTTGTCGAGATTTGGATCGTGAGCCACCAATACCCACGAAGGTTGCCTGCATAGCTCTACAATTGCCCCTTCGATCGCCTCGATAAATCTACCTCTATTCTCCAAACACTCCGCAACAACAAGAGGCATGAGAACTTTAGTGCGACTTTGACACATCAGATCCGCCTCTTTTCGAATGCCTGTTGTGAGATATTGAACCATAAGGGAGTCGCTCCATGTGGGGAGTGGTGTTGAGGCGACCTGTTCCGCTGCTCGGATCACCCCTGCGCTTGACTCCGATTTTGCCAACTCATCCCACCTCTCTCTCTGGGTTATCGGTTCGCCATATCCACTTGTAGAGCTCTTTAGCATGCTTCGAACCTCATCGATCCTCTCTTTGCTGAGTGGGGTTAGTCTTGCCTCTGCGACCACCTCTGTGGCGGAGAGGAGTGCGATGGCAACGTATATAATAAATCTCTTCATATGGTTGTTGTTTTGTGTAATAATCACTTATGTTGGGTTACTGTTGGGTCGTTAACTTTTCCCGTCATCTTGAATTAAGTTTGTTGATGTTCTATAAAACTTTTCTAGCAGTCCCATTTGAGATACGAAATTGAAAATTTCGTCATCCTGAACTTGTTTCAGGATCCCTGCATTAGCAATAAACAATTAGTATTGTCGTTTGCAGAGATCCTGAAACAAGTTCAGGATGACGTTCCTTGCGGAACGTATCTCAAATGGGACTATCGGTTAAATTAGCCCCTAATCTTTTAAAGCAACAGAGGTATCACTTATATGATACCTTCGTGTCGCGAGCCTTTATTAGCTCGTACATTCGGTCGCGATATTGCATCGCTGCGGTGAAATCGAGTGCCTTTGCAGCAGCCTCCATCTCGCTCTTCGCCTCGGCTATAAGCTCATCGAAACTCTTTGCCTGCTCCGTAGCTTTTGGCTCTTCGTCGAGGTATATCACCTCACCTGTTGTGTAGTCTACAACTCCGCTTTTGCGGTAGCTATGACGCTCTTTGGGTGGCGATGCGGTGTAGCTCGCTGCGGGTTCTGCTGCAATTTGATAGTGCTGCTCTACAGGTAGTGGGGTGTATGAAAGAGTCTGCTCTGTCGGGCGCGATGCAAGTAGGGTGCTATTTGTGCCACCGCTCTTCTGCGCTTGACGAGGCAACTGTTGATGCTTTAGGTTGTATCGAATCTGGATCATGCGCTGTTTGTTCGCTGTCATGATCGCTGTAGCTAGCGAGTCGGTGCAGTTCTCACCATAGAGTATCGCTTCGCCCTTTGCGTGTCGCGCGGCACGTCCAGCAATCTGAATTAGTGAGCGTTTGTTACGCAAAAATCCCTCTTTGTCGGCATCCAAAATTGCAACTAAAGCGACCTCTGGAAGGTCGAGCCCTTCTCGTAGAAGATTCACACCAACGACAACATCAAAGAGGTCGTTTCGTAGATCATCGAGAATCTGAACACGCTCCAATGTGTCGATGTCGGAGTGGATATACCTATTGCGCACACCGAGTCTATCGAGATACTTCGACACCTCCTCCGCCATACGTTTTGTGATGGTTGTAATCATCACCTTATCGTGGTTCGCAATACATTGATGCACCTCCTCCACCAGATCGTCGATCTGTTGCATTGCAGGTCGCAGAGTCATCGGAGGGTCGGTGAGTCCCGTTGGTCGGATCAGCTGTTCGACAACCTCGTAGTTCGAGAGTTGCAGTTCATAATCGCCAGGGGTTGCGCTCACATATATCGATGTGCCAACCAACGCCTCATACTCCTCGAACGATAGTGGGCGGTTATCTTTCGCCGCCTCCAATCGAAATCCATACTCCACAAGGTTGACCTTTCGTGCGCGGTCGCCACCATACATTCCGCGGATCTGAGGGAGCGTGACGTGGCTCTCATCGACAATCGTGATGAAATCTTCGGGGAAGTAGTTGAGCAGGCAGAATGGCGGAACGCCAGGCTTTCGATTGTCGAAGTATCGAGAGTAGTTCTCAATTCCAGAGCAGTATCCCAGCTCCTTTATCATCTCCAGATCATACTCCACACGCTGTTTGAGTCGCTGAGCTTCGATCTCTCGTCCGCGAGCCTCGAACTCCGCAACTTGAGTCCCCATATCTACATATATCTGACCTATAGCGTGGGCTATTCGCTCCTTTGTTGTGACAAATAAATTTGCAGGGAATATCGTAACACTGTCGAGTGATGAGAGTCGCTGACCACTCATCGGGTCGATCATCTCTATCGCCTCGATCTCATCGTCGAACATCGTTATTCGGTAGCACTTATCGCCATATGCACTCATAATATCAACGGAGTCGCCATTCACACGGAAAGTTCCAGTGTTGAGCTCTCTCTCGGTGCGAGTGTAGAGTGCTTCGACCAACTTATACAAAAATACCTTCAGGGAGTGGCTCTCACCAACCGCCAAATTGATAGATGTAGCCTTGAAATCTTCGGGGTTTCCAATACCATAGATGCATGATACACTCGACACAACGATCACATCACGTCGACCCGATAGTAGAGTGGTGGTGGTGCTGAGTCGCATCTTCTCGATCTCGTCGTTGATCGACAGATCCTTCTCGATATATGTGCCTGTTGTTGGGAGGTATGCCTCGGGTTGGTAGTAGTCGTAGTACGATACATAATACTCAACTGCATTCTCAGGGAAGAAGTTTTTGAACTCCTGATATAGCTGTGCTGCGAGGGTCTTGTTGTGGCAGAGGACTAGCGTCGGGCGATTCACCTGCGCCACTACATTTGCCATGGTAAATGTCTTTCCCGACCCTGTGACACCCAGCAGAGTATTGTGTCGTCGACCGACATTTAACTGCGCAACGAGTTGTGCGATCGCTTGAGGTTGATCGCCTGTTGGTTGATACTCTGCCGTTAATTTAAACTCCATACAACGTTATATAATATATAGTGCCACTTCATATGCAAAGTTACAAAAAATAGATTACTCTTTACATAAAATTAGGGCAACCGCATCAAATACCCAATAAACCTTTAAGGTATTCCATATCGAGAGCTGCTTTGTAGAGTCTTTTCTTCATACTTAACTTGCTCTTTTGTTTCGACACAAGGTGTAAT
>JBCQUC010000090.1:0-6236 GCA_047174275.1 Rikenellaceae bacterium
GCGGAAACAGCGTGCCTTGCGATTGGGTATACTCTTTAAATTTCATAATAACTCACTATTATTCAACACATTAAAGATACGAATAATTGTGGAATAATGCAAATTATTGGGTACAAAAAAAGACTGTCCTAAACTTTCGTTTTTGGACAGCCTCATTTTTTATGGTAAAATCAGAAAGAAAAACACGCTGTTGGGCGTGTTCAAGTTTAGATGTTCATCGGTGGGGCAAGCAGCTCGGTAAGCAGCGATTCCGATGCAATAATTGCGGCATCTATTTCACCTCAGAAAACAAAGGCGTTACCAAATCCAACGAGCAAGTATGGTTCCGCAAATGGATCATCGAACGCCAAACTTTGCCACTAATCTCTCGTGATAGTGGGCTGTCGATCAGCACCCTTCAACGCAAATTTTATTCCTATCTCAAGGATTATCCTTCGTGGCACATTCCTCAATGCAGAGTCGTCCATCTTGTCATCGACGGAACATACTTCACCAACAAGATTTGTCTCTTTGTTTATCGAGAAAACAACATCCAAGAGACGCTTCTCTATCGTACGACAACAGGTGAATATGCAAATGAGATATACGAAGATCTAATCAATATAATGCAGGTTGGAATTATCGTCGAGAGTGTTACGTGCGATGGTCACAAGTCGGCAATCAGCGCAATTAAAAGATGCAATAAGTGGATAGTCAAACAGAATAAAGCCAATCATACAGATGTGCAACCAATTGTTATTCAGCGATGTTTAGTACATATACAACGAGGCTGCTTAGATTACATAAAGAAAGATCATCACAGTGTAGCAGGTCGTAGACTGCGTGCGATAGCAATGACACTGTGCAAGATCGACAGCCATGAAAAGCAGAGATTATTTTTCGATGCTTTCCGATTTTGGTTTGCTGATAATGAAGAGTATATTATGCAAATGAGCACAAGCGAATCAGGGCGAAAGTGGAGAACTCACAAGGCTCTATATAGTGCATATCGGCTTATTATAAATGCTCTACCTGATATGTTCCGCTACCTCGACAACTCCAAAATACCCCAAACAACGAACTGTATAGAGGCTTATTTTTCACATCTCAAAGAGACTATATCTTTTCATCGGGGGCTATCACATAATCACTTTCGCAACTTCGTAAGATGGTATGTTTACTTTAGAAACAATCCTTAGATTTGGGCTTTTCAAGACATAAAGATTACCAGCAGGAATAAAGAAAGGAGCACCGAAGTACTCCTTTCCTGCTGTATAATCATAAAGCCTATTTCTGACAAGTTGCTCCCCAGCAGAGCTTGTTTCCTCTTCGACTTTACTCTGCAAAAATACGATAATTTTCAATGTAAAAACCAACTATTTTTGACCACATTACTTTTTTATATGATGCCAATTATAGAACAGCGAAAACAATATAAACACAAACAAAATCCCCTCCGCGAATACTCACGGAGGGGATTATTTTGCTTTTTAAGCGGTGTGGAAGACTACTTGTTGAAAGCAGCCATCTTCTCGATCAACATAACAACCTTGTTTGAGTAACCCCACTCGTTGTCATACCAAGAAACCAACTTAACGAAGTTCTCGTTCAATGCGATACCAGCCTCAGCATCGAATACTGATGTGCGAGCCTCGTGAGTGAAATCTGTAGATACTACAGCGTCCTCAGTGTAACCAAGGATACCAGCCATCTCATTCTCTGAAGCCTCTTTGATAGCAGCCTTGATAGCGTCGTAAGAAGCACCCTTCTCAAGACGGCAAGTAAGGTCAACTACAGATACGTCCAAAGTTGGAACACGGAAAGCCATACCTGTAAGCTTACCCTTCAACTCTGGGATAACTACACCTACAGCCTTAGCAGCACCTGTTGACGATGGGATGATGTTGCCACCAGCCGCACGTCCACCACGCCAATCCTTCATAGATGGACCATCTACAGTCTTCTGAGTAGCTGTAGTTGCGTGAACTGTTGTCATAAGACCCTCTACGATACCAAACTTATCGTTGATAACCTTAGCAAGTGGAGCAAGACAGTTAGTTGTACAAGATGCGTTAGAAACGATAGTCTGACCAGCGTAAGTATCAGTGTTAACACCACATACGAACATTGGAGTAGCGTCCTTAGATGGAGCTGACATAACTACATACTTAGCACCAGCTGTGATGTGCATTTGAGCCTTCTCCTCAGTAAGGAACAAACCAGTAGACTCTACAACATACTCAGCACCTACTGCATCCCACTTAAGGTCAGCTGGGTTGCGCTCAGCAGTTACACGGATAGAGTTACCATTTACGATAAGAGAGTCCTCTGTGTACTCGATAGTACCCTGGAACTGACCGTGTACTGAATCATACTTAAGCATGTAAGCCATGTACTCTACAGAGATAAGGTCGTTGATTCCTACTACCTCTACATTCTCGTTTGTGCAAGCTGCACGGAACACCAAACGGCCGATACGTCCGAAACCGTTGATACCAATTTTGATCTTTGACATAAAATCTAAATTTATTTTGATTGTGATAAAATTTATCCTTAAACCATAAATACTGATGATGAACCTCGTTGATAAATCTCGTCAAGATCCCCCATCGCCACAAAGATAGACGATTTTAGTATATTGTCCAAATATTTGCGTATTAATTTGGTGAAAATATAATATATTAAAATTATCTGCAATTTTAGAGCCGAAGCAGGGTTACTTATAACTCAAGTTATTTCAGATAACTATTAATCTTTGTGTAACGAGTAGATGCATGTGTCTTGAGTGTCGAAACAGCACTATCAAACTGAGAGTAACTTGTCAAGAATGACCGACCACTAACTTCGGCATAGGCATATGACACAATCATATTGTAGTAAGATTCATACTTTGCACTCATGTTGGATGCATAGAAATGATTATCTATAAATTCACGAAGATATTGATCCAAGATCTCCATATACTCATCCTGTTGAGCTAAGTAGTATAGCAGAGGCCAACTACTACCAGTATATTTACTTTGACTAAGCTCGTCGGGCTCAAAGACACGATAGTTACCCGTCGCAGATTGGAATGCTTCGTTGTGATCCCATGGTATCCACGTTAGCAAATTATTCGATGGGTTGTTGTATAGGTAGTAGTTGTGGGCAATATTGCCATAAATATCCCAATTTTGGATTGTTAATGTTACAGACAACCACTTCATGAAGGTGTCGACATCGAAGACAGTCTCCAAACTCTCTCTCCAGCTCTCAGGGTCGCTTGTACGAGTAGAGCTATTTAACACAGTATAAAGTGCTAACACATCTTCATAAAGCTCATCTCCATCTTTGATATAGAACTCATCGGTATTGTATGTGCCTGAAGCAAAGGAAGCAGCATCATCTTCTGGCTTGTATAGATTACCACTATCATCTCCAAATTGATCCTCGATAACTGTATCGTCGACCTCTTCGATTATTGTGTATAATCCAAAATAGCTGTTGTTTATGTAGAGTTCGCAGAATGCTGTGTGGGCGGCAACCATACCAAACTCACGAAATAGGTCAGATGCTACCTTATCACGCATGAATGATTTATCGTTGTAATTATTGGCAAGATTCAGTTGTTTGAAGCCATAGAAACGCTGATTCTTTAAATCGGGGTAATCATCCTCAAACTCATCGAAATCCAACTTCATTGATAGCTTCTGATTACCTGAGGAGTAGGCTGATGTTAGGCTTGAGTTGCCTTTATATCGAACTCCCACCTGATACCAATCAGTTCCGTCGTATGTAAAAGTGCAGGGTACAAAGATTGGGGTATAATCATCGGTTGTAGTGGTTGAATTTTTTATATTTGCCGCAAGATCAGACCACATGCTACTCCAACTATCATCGGTGATCGTAAGATCTATACGTTGAACCTTATCCTGCGGAAAAACTATATCGTAATTAGGGTCGACACTCTTACTATGCGTTGAATCATCCCAATCAGAGAAGTTTGAATCTTCGATTGAATCGACGCTATCCATCTCGGTTGCTGCCGAAAGTGAGCTGTAGCTACTGTTGTTGTTATAGTTTGATAATGGATCATCCGAAAAACAAGAAGAAAGTGTAAACATAGCGCATGCTGACAATATGCAACGCCATAGAGTCGACATAATAAAAGCAGGTCGTAGATGATAATTTTTTTTCATGGATTTTATGATTTTATTAATGTTTATAAATTGTTTGAGTTTTAACGATTTAAAAACACTGTATATCAGTTGTTTAGTTTATAGTTGCAAAACTATAAAGAGTGGCAAAAATGCCCGATAAACTAGACTGATAACAAACTGCTATGCAATATTACAAATAATTGGAAACTTTTGCAAACGAAAATAAGTTTTTTAGTGCCTAGTAGGGATCTAAGTAGTGAAAAACAATTATTGCCATATTTTTAAAAGCACTCTTGGTGTGATATTTTTTACTATTAAATCTCAATGTAGAACCACTATAAGTAGTGTAAAACAATTATCGCCATATTTTTAAAAGTGCTCTTGGTGCGATATTTTTCACTATTGAATCTCAATGTAGAACCACTATATTTTCAATTCAATAGCGAAAAATCTCATCTCCAATAGCACTCTTAAAAACACACCAATAATTATTTTACCCTACTTATTTTCAATTCAATAGCAAAAAATCTCATCTCCAATAGCACTCTTAAAAACACACCAATAATTATTTTACACTACTTACACACAATAAAATAGTAGGTATTTATACTACATTTTTGCGTAAGTGTGCCAATTTTCACATTTTATTTATAACTTTGTATGATTAACTAATTCATCTAGCTAAAATTATAATATTAAATAAGTTATGGTAGATATTTTTGAACGCCTCGAAAAGAACGTAGGTGGCCCTATTGGGCAGTATATGAACTATGCACATGGTTACTTCGCATTCCCTAAATTGGAGGGTGATTTGGGCCCTCATATGGTGTTCCGCGGTAAGAAGATGTTGAACTGGTCGTTGAATAACTATCTTGGTCTTGCGAACCACCCTGAGGTGCGTGAGGCGGATGCTAAGGGTGCTGCGGATTTCGGTATGGCAGCTCCAATGGGTGCACGTATGATGAGTGGTCAGACTAAATACCATGAGCAGTTGGAGCGTGAACTTGCTGCTTTTGTCGGTAAGGAGGATGCTTTCCTTCTAAACTTCGGTTATCAGGGTATGATCTCGATTATCGACTGTCTACTTACGGCTCGCGATGTTGTGGTCTATGATGCTGAGGCTCATGCTTGTATCATCGATGGTTTGCGTATGCACAATGGTAAGCGTTTCGTTTATGGTCACAACGATATGGACTCTTTGCGCTTGCAGCTTCAACACGCTACAGATTTGGCTGAGACTCAACGTGGTGGCGTGCTTGTAATCACTGAGGGTGTATTTGGTATGAAGGGTGATCTTGGTGCTTTGGCTAAGATCGTGGAGCTTAAGAAGGAGTTCAACTTCCGCCTTTTGGTTGACGATGCTCACGGTTTCGGAACTATGGGTAAGGAGGGTAAAGGTACTGCCGATCACTTCGGTGTGACAGATCAGGTTGATGTGTTGTTCAATACATTTGCTAAATCTATGGCTGGAATCGGTGCTTTCGTAGCTGCTCCAAAGTGGTTGGTTAACTTCTTCCGTTACAATATGCGTTCGCAGCTATACGCTAAGTCGTTGCCTATGCCTATGGTTATGGGTGCTTTGAAGCGTCTGGATATGATTCGTACTCATCCTGAGCTTATCAAGCAGCTTTGGAGTGTGACAAATGCGCTACAGAGCCAGCTCAAAGAGAATGGTTTCGAGATCGGTGTTACGGAGTCTCCAGTGACTCCAGTATATATGAAGGGTGGTATTCCTGAGGCTACAAATCTTGTTGTGGATCTTCGCGAGAATCATGGTCTCTTCTGTTCGATTGTGACATATCCTGTTATCCCTAAGGGAGAGTTGATCTTGCGCGTTATCCCAACTGCGGTTCACACTTTGGAGGATGTTGATTATACGATTAAGGCGTTGTGTGCGGTTCGCGAGAAGTTGATGGATGGTACATATGCTAAGATGGAGATCCCTGTAATGGCGGATGAGGGGTTTGCTCAGTAGGGCTTTAGTGTATTGAATTTTAATGAGGCTGTCCAAAAACGAAAGTTTAGGACAGTCTTTTTTGCACCCAATAATTTGCATTATTCCACAATTATTCGCATCTTTAATGTGTTGAATAATAGTGAGTTATTATGAAATTTAAA
>JBCQUC010000091.1:0-6090 GCA_047174275.1 Rikenellaceae bacterium
AAATAAGTATTCAGATTTGCTAAAGTCTCAAATTATTCATAACTTTGTGTTACAATCATCACATATGATAAAATATTGCACACCCAAATAGAAATTAAGTAGGGTAAAATAATTATTGGTGTGTTTTTAAGAGTGCTATTGGGAATGAGATTTTTTTGCTATTGAATCGAAAATATAGTGGTTCTATATTGAGATTTAATAGTGAAAAATATCGCTCCAAGAGTGCTTTTAAAAATATGGCGATAATTGTTTTACACTACTTATAACTCCCCTATACTTTAAAGCGATGAAGAGAGTAATATGTTACATCATTGGAATTATATACTGTTTTTGCAGCTCGATCTCTACTGTTTTTGCTCAAGTGCAGAGTCAAGAGATATCAAGTAGCGCATCTGATTCGACCGAAATTTTCGAAGAGATTGATTATGCTCCAGCAAGTGTGTTTAGGCACAATTGGTTTGTTGGAGTAGGTGCTGGTAGTGCCATTTACATTGGAGAGTCGGATCGCCGAGGCCCTCTTTCGGGGAGGTTTACACCAGCGATAGATGTCTCTGTAGGAAAGTGGATACTACCCGATATTGGTGTTCGCATTCAATATAGCGGCTATCAGGCAAAGGGGTATATTCGTGCGGATTACACCCTTTATGGAGCTGCTGCTAATGCATATGGAGAGCTGGTTAATGACTATTGGTATAAGCAAAAATGGTCGTATGCCCATTTTCGTGGAGATGTAATGTTTAATCTAAGCAATATAATCAAAGGATATAAAGAGGATAGATTCTACTCGTTAACAACATATATCGGATTAGGAGTTATTACATCACAGGATACTAATTCTACCGAGTTCACAGGTACGGTTGGTATTCTAAATACATTTTTGATAAGTGATGCCTTTGATATTAATCTCGATATTAGAAGTTCGTTGATTCATGACAGGTTCGATTCAGAGGTCGACTCTTATCAGAATAAGTTCTTTGAGGGGATTGCTACGACTACAATCGGTGTAACATATAAGTTTAAACCACGTGGCTGGAAGAATGTTAATAAAACAGATATTACCGTAGATCATGCAGAGCTACAAAATTATAAAAACTTGTTAGCTAACGCAGAGCAGAAGAATGCAGAGCTTGCAAATCAACTTGCGATTCATCAAACTGCTACTCCTGAAAAAGAGCTCATTATCCCGTCGTTGGCATTACGCTTTGAGATTAACAGCTCTAAATTATCTAAGATATCACGAGTTAACCTTGGATATATTGCTGCTGCTATCAAGGAGTCGAAGATAGACAAGCTGTTCACCATCAAGGGGTATGCTGATATGTATACAGGTAATGAGAGAATAAATAAGAGGTTGAGTGAGAATAGAGCAAAGGCTGTATATGAAGCCTTGGTTAATGAGTTTGGAGTAGATAAATCGAAGCTAATAGTCGAAGATTATGGTGGCGTTGATAATATGTTCTATGATGATAATACACTTAGTCGAGTTGTAATTTTCGAATAAATAATTTATGGAGAAGATATCATTCGCACCAAAGGGTGTCTGTTGCAAGAGGATGGAGATTGAGATCGAAGAGGGGATTATCCGCAACGTTCAATTCAGAGGTGGCTGCGACGGAAACCTTAAGGGGATCTCTCGCCTTATTGTTGGTCAAAAGGCAGATGTCGTGGCGAAAATACTTCGCGGAGTTGATTGCGGAGGTCGCGGAACATCGTGTCCCGATCAACTCTCTATAGCTTTGGAGAGTCGCCAATAGGTCGTTTTTTATTCGTGTACGATAAAAAATAATAGTGGAAACTTTATTGGTACCATGTTATCGAATCCAACGGATTCGTCATCCTGAACTTGTTTCAGGATCCCTGCATCATTAATTAAGCCTTTGTGTTTTAGTATGTTATATAGATTGCATTGTCGTTTGCTGAGATCCTGAAACAAGTTCAGGATGACGAAATTGAAAATTTCGTATCTCAAATGGGACTGCTAGAGATATTTTATTGGACATCAATAAATCAAATTCAATATGACGACTCTTTCAAAGTTGACACATCGTACGAAATAAAACAGCAAATCTACTTCGAAGCGTGATGGTGGATCTTCAGATTACGATACCTCACTCTAAAGAAATTTCGCGTCATCTTGAATGACTGTTTATGGAAGATCATAACAGGCAATGAGACCCCCAAAACGAGTGCAAAGAGTATAAATACAGCGGTCATTCCATTGACAACGGCATCCTCAATAAATAGGAATCGAATAGCGGAGTCGTCGTCCGAACGTATAAACTTCGCAAACGACAGAAACATCTTATATGCAAACATTCCAGGGATCATCGGTAGCAGCGACGGGAATGTAAAGACCTCATTCGGACAGTGGATCAGCTTCGCAAAGATAAAACTCATAGAGCCAATCAACAACGCTGCAAAGAAGGTCGCTGCGGAGATATCGAGCCCCTCGACATGCAACAGATAGTGGCGAAATGAGTGTCCGATAGCTGACAAAAGAGCCGAGACTAAAACCGCTCGCTTCGGTGGATTTGAGATCACAGCAAAGCCCATTGCCGCAATGGCTGCGAATAGGGCATCGATTAAAAGTTGTTCTACAATTGACATAATCCTATAATTTCTCGATTCCGAAACAGAGTAGCGTAAACATAAAACCTATTGATATAGAGACAATAAGCGTTGTGGCATTGACCATTCGGGAGATCCCCGTAAGCACATGCCCCTCCAAGACATCCATAATTGAGTTGATGAGCGGTACTCCTGGAACTAAAAAGAGTACGCTTGTCGCCATAGCTGTATCTGGCGTTGTGCCCCAACCATTCAAATAGCAGAGCCCCGCGATCATTGATGCAATAAATGCCGAGACGACAAAGACAATTGTATGTGGAACGTCGCGCGCCATAAGCTCTTGGCGGACATAGAACCCCACCAATGTAGCGACAAAAACCATCGCACAACTGATAAAATCCCCCTCGAAGAGTTTGCAGAATGAGGCGTTGGCAAATGCTACAAGGATCAGAACGATCCATCTCGATAGTCTTGGTTGCGCCATGATCTCTTCGTAGTGTTCGCGAGCCTGTTCTAGTGTTAGTTTGTGGTCGAGTGTACTCCAACTCAATGAGCTAAGCTCCGATACTATTCTAAAATTTAGTGCCATATGCTTGGTGCTACGCACTAAAGTTATAGACTCTGTGCAACCCTGTTTACGCACCATCATCGTCATATTCTTCTGGAATACAGTGATAAAGATCTCGTAACCAAAAGCTCCAGCCATTCGTGACACGCTTCGCACAACACGCGCTGTGTGCGATCCTGCCCCCATCAAACTTGTAGCGACATCGAGCAGAAGATCTGCCACCGCCACTAACTCCCTCTTTTCGCCCATAGATGATTCCTGCTTTTGTTATCTGGCTGCAAAGCTAATAAAATCATTCGAAAATCAAACCTTTTTTGGTGTAAAAAGAGCTATAAGAGTCCAATAAAATTTTTCTAGCAGTCCCACTTGAGATACGTTCCGCCAGGAACGTCATCCTGAACTTGTTTCAGGATCTCTGCATTATTGAATAAACTGCTGTTTGTTAATACATTATAGAGTCAGCATTGTCGTTTGCTGAGATCCTGAAACAAGTTCAGGATGACGAAATTTTCAATTTCGTATCTCAAGTGGGACTGCTGGGAAAATTTTATCGGATACTAAGAAACAATTATCCCCTAACCGCAATCGATTAGGGGATATTATCTATTAAATTGTAATGGATTACTTGCTTGTGATATATTCGTTGATCGCTGCGGCAGCCTTGCGTCCTGCTCCCATCGCTAGAATAACAGTCGCTGCTCCCGTAACAACATCTCCTCCTGCAAAGACCCCTTCGCGCGATGTCGCTCCATCCTCATTCGCTACAACACATCCCCAACGGTTGGTCTCAAGACCCTTTGTTGTAGTTGGGATAAGTGGATTTGGCGATGTTCCAAGTGCCATGATAACAACGTCAGCCTCTATGTCAAACTCCGAACCAGCCTTCACGACAGGAGAGCGACGACCACTAGCATCTGGCTCGCCCAACTCCATCTCGACACAGCGGATACCCTCGACCCATCCATCTTTAGAGCCTAGAACCTCCGTAGGATTTGTCAACATCTTGAAGTTGATAGACTCCTGCTTAGCGTGATGCACCTCCTCCAGACGCGCTGGAAGTTCAGCCTCGCTTCGACGATAGACAATAGATGCCTCTGCACCCAGACGCTTCGCTGTACGTACAGCATCCATCGCAACATTACCACCTCCAATAACTACAACACTCTTTCCAACAAAGATCGGTGTGTCAGAGTCATCATCATACGCCTTCATAAGGTTTGCACGTGTCAAGAACTCATTTGCCGATACAACGCCATTGAGATTCTCGCCAGGGATTCCCATGAAACGTGGAAGACCAGCTCCCGAGCCGATAAATACCGCCTCATAACCCTCATCATCCATCAATGAGTCGATCGTAACAGTGCGACCAACGATAACATCGGTCTCGATCTCGACACCCAACGCCTTGACAGCCTCGACCTCCTTTGCTACAATTGCATCCTTAGGTAGGCGGAACTCAGGGATTCCATAGACCAAAACGCCTCCAACCTTATGCAACGCCTCGAAGATCTTCACCTCGTAGCCCAAACGAGCCAAATCACTCGCACAAGCTAGACCAGCAGGACCACTACCAACAACCGCAACTTTATGTCCATTACGCTCGATATTAGCCCTCTCGCCCGTAGCATTAGCGATCTTCCAATCACCCACAAAACGCTCCAAAAGTCCAATTGCAACCGACTCACCTTTGATTCCAAGGATACATGAACCCTCACACTGAGACTCCTGTGGACATACGCGACCACAGATACTTGGTAGAGAGCTATCGCGTCCGATAACCTCCGCAGCAGCTGCGAAATCACCCTCTTCGACCTTCTTGATAAACTCAGGAATAGAGATGCTTACTGGACACGCGCTAACGCAACGTGGCTTCTTACAACCCAAACAGCGTGATGCCTCCTGCATCGCCATCTCGGTGTCGTAGCCGAGTGATACCTCCGAAAAATTTGTAGATCTAACTTGTGGATCTTGCTCGCGTGCTGGGACGCGTGGTATTTTATTTGCCATGATTACTCTTTTTTTGCAGTGTTACTTATCGAGCCCAATGCGACAGTTATGTCCCTCCTCGCGCTCCTTCTGAATAGCCAAAGCACGCTGCTCCAAACTCTTGTACATTCCTACGCGACGCATAGCCTCATCAAAATCGACTTGGTGACCATCAAACTCAGGGCCATCGACACACGTAAAGCGAGTCTTGCCACCAACCGTAACGCGACATGCACCACACATACCTGTACCATCGACCATCAAGGTGTTCAACGATACGATCGTCTTTAGATCATACGCCTTTGTTGTAAGGGTCACAAACTTCATCATAATCATCGGGCCGATCGCAACGCAGCAGTCATACTTCACACCCTCCTCTTCGATAAGGCGTTTGATCTGCTCAGTCACCAACCCCTTAGCTCCTGCCGAACCATCATCAGTTGTTATGTATAGATTATCAGCAACCTTTCGCATCTCTTCGGTGAAGATCAACATCTGCTCGCTCTTAGCTCCAATAATCACATCAGCCTTAACACCCTGCTCATGCAACCACTTAACCTGTGGATATACTGGAGCAGCTCCAACGCCACCCGCCACAAACAAGATGCGCTTACCACGCAACTCCTCGATCGGCTCGTGAACAAACTCCGATGGTTGTCCAAGAGGGCCTGCAAAATCGGCAAGTGAATCACCTATATTGAGGTGGCAGATTTTGCGAGTCGATACTCCGATGGTCTGAGTAACGATTGTTACCGAGCCCTCGTTTTTATCATAATCGGCGATAGTTAATGGAATACGCTCACCAGCCTCGTGGCTACGAACGATGATAAATTGCCCTGGCAGAGCTGAAGCAGCTACACGCGGAGCTTCGATACGCATCTCGAAGATAGTAGGTGCGATCTCTTTTTTATATAAAATCTTATACATTAGGTTATTTTTTTAAGCCAATTCTCTGTATGTTTACTCTA
>JBCQUC010000092.1:0-6049 GCA_047174275.1 Rikenellaceae bacterium
ACAAAAGATGATAACTCCGATGTTATAAATAAGTTGAGTGAGTTAAAATTATGAAATGTAAAAAATAATTTATACCTTTGTGCGCTAATTACCCGAAGAGAAGGAAATCAAAAAAATAATTTATAAAGCACAAAATGAATATTGTAAGAGAGCAACGCGAACAAGGTGTTTCGCTAATCAAAATCGTTGTAGGAGAGTCAGATTACGCTGCTGAGGTAGAGAAGGTGTTGCGTGACTATAAGCGCAAAGCTAATGTCCCAGGATTCCGTCCAGGAATGGTTCCAATGGGCATCGTAAAGAAGATGTATGGTAAGGGAGTGCTTGCTGAGCAGTCATACCAAGCAGCTTCGAAGGCTGTTTTTAACTACCTTAAGGAGGAGAAGATCGACTACGTTGGTGATGTTATCCCATCTGAGGAGCAGGGCGATTTTGACTTTGACAATGGTACAGAGTTCGAGTTTATCTTCGAGATCGGTGAGGCACCAGCGTTTGATTTGAGCATCGTATCTAAGGAGGATAAGATGGCTTACAACTTGATCGCTATCGAGGAGCAGATGCACAATGACTACCGTTCAAACTACCTTCGTAAGTTCGGCCGCTTGGTAGATGCAGAGTCTGTAGAGGCAGATGAGGCGTTGACAGCAACTCTTGATAACGGTGAGTTGAATGTTGAGGATGCGTATGTTGGTCTTGTATCTATGAGCGAGGAGGAGCGTGCTCCATTCATCGGTAAGGTGAAGGGTGACAAGTTGACAGTTAATGTTAACGAGCTATATAAGACTGAGTCACAGCGTGCATCTATCTTGGGTGTAACAGCTGAGGAGTTGGCTGATATCAACCCAGAGTTTGAGTTGGAGATCACAAATATCCGTAAATTCGCAGAGCCAGAGCTTAACGAGGAGTTCTTCAAGATGGCATTCCCAGCAGGAGATGTTACATCGGAGGAGCAGTTGGATGAGTATGTAGACAAGCAGATCGCTGTTGAGTTGGCTCGCGAGAGTGACAACCTATTTGGTGCTCAGTTGTCGAAGTATGTTCGTGAGAAGGCTAACCTTCAGCTTCCAGAGGCATTCTTGAAGAGATGGTTGGTTGTAATTAACGAGGGTCGCTTCTCTATGGAGGAGATCGAGCGTGACTTCGCTGACTTTGTCAAGATGTACTCTTGGAACTTCATCCAGAAGCGTATTATCGACGCTGAGGAGATCGTTGTAACTCCAGAGGATGCTATGGCAGAGGCTAAGGCTGTAGCTCAGGCTCAGTTGGCTCAGTATGGTATGGGTGTTGCGCCAGACGATATGTTGGAGAACTACGGAAAGCAGATCCTATCAACTAAGGAGCAGGGACAGAAGATCTATGAGTCTTTGTTCGAGCGTCGTGTGATCGCATCTATCAAGGAGAAGATCACAGTTGAGGAGAAGACTATCTCTTTGGAGGATTTCGGAAAGGAGCTTGAGTCACTTAAATTGTAATAAAATGTTGAGAAATTATTGATATCTCAATTAAAAATCATTATCTTTGGACTCTGCAAGCAATGTTGTTTGCAGAGTTTTTGTTTGTAGTTACGATTGATAACTAACAGATAAAATAATTTGAAATATTATGTCAGAATTTAAGAAGTATGCAATGGGACATTGCGGAATCAGTTCGCTACGTCTCCACGATTTTGAGTCGATACAGAGTGGATATGTCTCTCCAACCATTACAGAGGAGCGTCGATTGAATGTCGCAACGATGGATGTCTTTTCGCGCCTTATGATGGATCGTATCATCTTTTTGGGAGCTCCAATCTACGATGATGCAGCAAATATTATTCAAGCTCAGCTGCTGTTTTTGGAGTCTACAGACCCAGAGAAGGATATTCAGATCTATATCAACTCTCCAGGCGGATCGGTCTCGGCAGGTCTGGGAATCTACGATACAATGCAACTCGTTGCGCCAGATGTAGCGACAATATGTACAGGTCTTGCAGCCTCTATGGGTGCGGTTTTGTTGTGTGCAGGAGCGGCAGGTAAGCGTATGGCATTGCCTCACTCACGAGTGATGATCCACCAACCATTGGGCGGTGCTCAGGGTCAAGCGAGCGATATCGAGATCACAGCACGCGAGATCGTAAAGACCCGAGAGGAGCTCTATCAGATCATGTCGATGCACTCAGGAATGCCAATCGAGAGGTTCGAGAAGGATGCAGATCGTGACTACTGGATGAGCTCAGAGGAGGCGAAGGAGTATGGTCTAATTGATAGTGTTTTGACAAAACGTACGAAGTAATCAAATATGGCGAATAATAAGGGGTATAAAGGTAACGATGGTGGTGATATTTGCGATTTTTGCGGTCAGCCACGTCCAGCGGTAGAGGTTTTATTTGCTGGTCAAGATGGGGTGAATATCTGTAATAACTGTCTAGAGAATGGGTATCATATTCTCGCTGAGGGTGGGCTTTTGACAAGACCAGTTCCTGTGGATAGTGTCAATAAAAAGAGTAAGATAGCTCCATTGAAGATGGACGAGATGATGCGTCCATTGCAGATCAAAGAGATGTTGGATCAATATGTGATTGGTCAAGACGACGCAAAACGATATATGTCGGTGGCGGTATATAACCACTATAAGCGATTGAGCTGTATGGCAGCCGCTGCGACACCAGTTAAGGGCAAAAGATCAACAAAGGCAGCAGCTGCTCCTATTGAGGAGGAGATCGAGATTGACAAGAGTAATATCGTTCTGGTTGGGCCAACAGGAACAGGAAAAACGTTGATGGCTAGAACCATTGCGCGTCTCTTGAAAGTTCCCTTTACAATTGTCGATGCTACGGTTCTCACCGAGGCGGGTTATGTCGGTGAGGATGTAGAGGGAATATTGTCGAGATTGTTGCAGGTTGCTGACTACGATGTAGCACAAGCGGAGCGCGGAATCGTCTTTATTGATGAGATTGATAAGATAGCACGCAAGAGCGACAATCCAAGCATTACACGTGATGTATCGGGAGAGGGTGTTCAGCAGGCGTTGTTGAAGATCTTGGAGGGGACGGTTGTGAATGTTCCACCGCAGGGCGGTCGTAAACATCCAGATCAGAAGTTTATCCAAGTTAATACGAAGAATATCTTGTTTATCTGTGGAGGTGCATTTGATGGAATTGAGAAGCGTATTGCTCAGCGTCTAAATACTCGTGCCGTTGGTTATGGAAAACTCGATACAGATAGTGTCGATCGTAAGAATCTAATGAAGTACCTTACACACCAAGATCTCAAAAGTTTTGGTTTGATTCCAGAGTTGATAGGTCGTCTTCCAGTTTTGACATCTATGCAGTTGCTTAGCCGCGAGGCGTTGCGCTCTATCCTTACAGAGCCTAAAAATGCGATTATACGTCAATATGAGAGACTCTTTATGATGGATGGCGTGGTGCTTAAGTTCGAGGATGATGTGTTGGAGTATATTGTCGATAAGGCGGTAGAGTATAAGCTCGGAGCACGTGGATTGCGCTCTATCTGTGAGTCGATTATGATCGAGGCGATGTATGAGATCCCAACCAAGGCACAAGAGGGGATGAATGAGTTTGTAGTGACACTAGAGTATGCAAAGCAGCGAGTTGAGAGTGCTGGATATGTTGCATAAATTAAGAGAATAGTTATTAGAGTCCAATTAAAATCCAACAAACTCTTGTAACACAAATTTATATGTGTTTAGAGAATCAGGGAATTATATTTTGCGGCTAGTCCCACGTGAGATACGTTCCGTTAGGAACGTCATCCTGAACTTGTTTCAGGATCTCAGCAAACGACAATATTGCTACTGTAATAATACTATACTAAATAAAAATAGTTTAACAAATAACGCAGGGATCCTGAAACAAGTTCAGGATGACGAAATTTTCAATTTCGTATCTCAAGTGGGACTGCGGGAGAAAGTTTTATCGGACACTGATGAAAAATAATTTAAAAATAGCTAAATATGTTTGAGAACCCAAAACTTAATCGTGCAGCTGATAATATTCGCCTATTAGCTGCGGCAATGGTGGAGAAATCTAAATCGGGACACCCTGGAGGTGCAATGGGAGGTGCAGATTTTATCAATTTGCTATACACTGAGTTTTTGCGCTATGATCCAAAGCAGATGGATTGGCCATATAGAGATCGTATGTTCTTAGATCCAGGTCATATGTCACCTATGCTCTATTCGGTGCTTGCGTTGGCAGGTAACTACAAAATGGAGGATCTTGCGAATTTGCGTCAATGGGGTAGTATCACGCCAGGTCACCCCGAAGTGGATGTTATGCGAGGTGTTGAGAATACATCTGGGCCTCTTGGTCAAGGTCATGCGATGGCTCTTGGAGCAGCTATTGCAGAGCGATTTATGTGTGCACGTTTTGGTGAGTGGATGTCTCATAAGACATACGCCTATATCTCGGATGGAGCGATCCAAGAGGAGGTTTCGCAGGGTGTAGGACGTATTGCAGGTCACTTGGGACTCTCGAACTTTATCATGTACTATGACTCTAACAACATCCAGCTTTCGACTAAGGTTGAGGAGGTTGATAAGGAGAATGTGAAGATGAAGTATGAGGCGTGGGGATGGAGTGTCTTGACTGTAGATGGTCACAATGTCGATGAGTTGCGTGCAGCACTCAAAGCGGCGAATAGTGAGCAGGAGCGTCCGACACTTATCATTGGTCAGACTGTTATGGGTCGTGGAGCGCGCAAGGCTGACGGATCGAGCTTCGAGGATATGGTCTCGACTCACGGACAGCCTCTATCGGCAGCGGGTGCAGATATCACAGCGACAATTAAAAATCTTGGTGGAGATCCTGAGAATCCATTTACAATCTTTGAGGAGAGTGCCGAGATCTATGCAGCGCGTAAGGTGGAGCTTGCAGCTATCGTAGCTGCGGAGCGTGCAAAAGAGGCGCAGTGGAGAGGTGAGAACGCTACACTTGCAACGAAATTGGATGGTTTCTTGCGTGGAGATGTGCCAGATATCGACTATACAGCACTTGAGATGAAACCAGACCAAGCGACTCGTGGAGCATCGGCAGCGGTGTTTAGCGTCTATGGTGAGAAGTTCGATAATATGATTGTGGCATCGGCAGATTTGAGTAACTCAGATAAGACCGATGGATATTTGAAGAAGACACACGCCTTTACAAAGGGTGACTTCTCGGGTAAATTCTTCCAGGCTGGAGTCTCGGAGTTTACGATGGCTTGTGTGATGAATGGTATGGCGTTGCATGGAGGTGTAGTTCCAGTGTGTGGTACCTTCTTCGTCTTCTCGGACTATATGAAGCCTGTGGTTCGCCTATCGGCACTTATGCGTCTGCATGTTATATATCTATGGACACACGACTCTTTCCGCGTGGGAGAGGATGGCCCAACCCATCAACCTATCGAGCAGGAGGTTCAGATCCGACTTATGGAGCAGTTGCGTAACCACCATGGTGAGCGTTCTATGGTTGTTATCCGCCCAGGGGATAGCGAGGAGGTTGTTATGGCTTGGAAGCAGGCTGTTGAGGAGCGTCGTCCAGTTGGACTTATCATGTCGCGTCAGAATATAAAGAATCTTCCAGCTTTGGGTAATAGCCGTCGTGTTGAGGCTCAGCAGCTCTCGAAGGGTGGATATGTTGTTGTTGACACACCTAAACCACAAGCTATATTGTTGGCTTCGGGGTCGGAGGTTGCGACGTTGGTCGATGGAGCACGCTTGTTGGCAGAGGAGGGTATTTTGGTTCGTGTGGTTAGTGTGCCTAGTGAGGGTCTATTCCGCGATCAACCTAAATCTTATCAGGAGAGTGTTATTCCAGTTGGAGTTCCACGTTATGGTTTGACATCGGGTCTACCTTGCACATTGAGTGGCTTGGTGGGTGAGAGTGGTGTGATTCATGGGTTGGATCACTTTGGATACTCTGCTCCAGCATCTGTTTTGGATGAGAAGTTTGGCTACAATGGCACAACGGTCTGCAAAGAGGTTAAGGCGATGTTGTCGTAATTGATATAATATAAAATGAGAAAATCTAGGCTCTGATGATTTCGGAGTCTAGATTTTTTTATTAGTGTCCGAT
>JBCQUC010000024.1:0-30627 GCA_047174275.1 Rikenellaceae bacterium
GAAATTAACAACAAAACTTATTGCAACCGTGGCGTGTGTCGCTACAGTTGTATCGTGTACAGCTCCGCAAGAGAGACTCGTTGAGCGTGCATCGGGATTCCCATTCTCGATCCCTGCCGAAAAGCCTGACTTCGCAATCAGTAGCTCGATGGAGGCTTCGTATGACCGTTATGCAGCGACACCACAGCAGAACGAACTCTACTCAGTATTTAGATTCTCGCCAATCACAGGCTTCGACTACCATTATGGTGATGGTACAATGTCGCGTCGCGACCCTACACGTGTCATAAAGGTGGGTGACACCTACTATATGTGGTATACACTTCGTGTTACTCCAGATGGAGCTCCAGCAAAGGCTTCGGGCTGCACAGAGACTATTCCATCGGTGGATTGGGATCTTTCGGATATCGGTTATGCAACATCGAAGGATGGATTTAATTGGGTTGAGCAGGGGGTTGCCGTACATCGCCCTGAGGCTCCAGCCGTTGGATTTAGATCTATATCGACACCAGAGATCTTGGTCTGGAAGGGTAAATATTACCTCTATTATCAGGCGTTCGAGATCGCAAGTGGAACCGTTGGCGACAACTGCCCTGTTGCGATGGCAGAGGCTGATTCACCTGATGGACCTTGGACTCGCGTCGATAAGGTTATCTTGCCTGTAGGCGAGGAGGGGTCTTGGGATCAATTCAATATCCACGATCCACTTCCAGTGGTTATGAACGACAAGATCTATATGTATTATAAGGCTGACTGGAACTACCTCGATGAGTCTGGTAAGAAAGTTTCGACCTATCATATTCGCTCAATGGGTGTAGCGGTTGGTGATAGCCCATATGGACCATTCGTGAAGTCTCCACTAAATCCTGTTCTTAGCTCTGGACACGAGACTCAGCTGTTCCGCTTTAAGGAGGGTGTAGCTGCGATCTTGACACGCGATGGAAATGAGCACTACACGGTGCAGTACTCGCCAGATGGTTTCAACTTCAAGCAGGCTAGTATCGGTGGTTTGATGCCAGATGCTTCGGGACTATACGATCCAGACGCATTTACAAACACCAAGGATGGTCGCGGTATCACATGGGGAATCTGCCACGTTAACAAATATAGCAGCGGAACAACACACTCTGTAATGTTCCGTTTCGATTGTGATTTGAGCCAAGATGTCAACGATCCAGAGATGAAGATCAACCATGTTCGCCCCATTTACGAGGATTTCATGAAGCAAGGACTCACAAAGAAGCAGAAGGAGAGCATCCCAGGTGCTAAGAGTGTTGTAGGTGCAAAGCTATACGAGACAAAGAAGAAATAACGACGAGTTAGATACGAAAATCCCCAGTCACTCATTGAGTCGCTGGGGATTTTTAGTGTCTGAAAGAACCTAACAAACTTTTATAATGCGCTTGAATATAACAGATTATTGTGTTTGTAAAATCAGAGACTTACTTTGCGATTTATGTTGGCACCTCGTTTCGACTCTGAAAGAGTCGTCATCCTGAACTTGTTTCAGGATCTCCCGAATTTCGCCAAAGGCGGAATCTCGGGAACATTGTTAATATTTTGCAATACTCTAATTGTTAGTATATTATCTTCGTGCCCGAGATTTAGTTTCACTAAATTCGGGAGATCCTGAATCAAGTTCAGGATGACGAATCCGTTGGATTCGATAACATGGTACCAAAAACTCACCTCTGTAATCGATTGTTTCAAAGCTATGACATCTGCTCGATGTTCCAGACAAAGGCGCGTGAACCCTGCATCTTGGTGTGCTTGTCCATCTCGCGGAGTGCCTCCAAGGCTGGTTCGATCTTCTCATCTTCGACCATCGCCAGAATCGAAGAGTTCATCGAAGGCCATGCGTGAGTGCCATAGTGGGGCTCGCCATCTATAGATCCGCGACCCTCGGTCAACTCCCACTTCGTGAAACCACGAATTGAGAGTCTGTCCAAAATTGCATGCACTCGATCTGTGAGTGCTTGATTATATGATATAAATAGTGCTTTCATTATTGCGCTTGTTATTCTTGATTATAGATTTCAGCCTCTGTAGCGGCTGCCTTTGCTGCTTTTCTCTCATCGCGGCGCATCTTGCCTCCAACCATCACAGAGTAAAAGATAGGGATCACAAGAAGTGTCAACATTGTTGAGAAGGTCAAACCTCCGATCACGGCGATACCCATAGGCTGCCAAGTCTCAGAGCCAGCTCCCGTTCCCAACGCCATAGGCAACATTCCCAAAATCGTAGTGAACGATGTCATGAGGACTGGACGCAGACGGCTCTTACCGCCCAAGATCACAGAGTCGTAGATTGATGATCCGCGCTCGATAAGCAGGTTCATATAGTCCACCATCACAATACCATTCTTGGTTACGATACCCACCAACATGATAGCTCCAATTAGGGCGATAAGCGACATCGGAGTCGAGGTGACAAAGAGTGCCAAGATAACACCAGTAAAGGCGAGTGGGATGGTAAACATGATGATGAATGGGAAGAGCAACGACTCAAACTGTGTCGCCATCACGATATATACCAACATCACAATCAAGATAAAGAGCAGCCCCATATCGGAGAATGCATCCTCTTGATCCTCGATCGTTCCTCCAATATCAATAGATATTCCATCTGGAACAGGGTAGTTATCGATGATATTGTGCATACCTACAACCACATCACTCAACGGAACACCAGCTCCCAACGATCCCTCGATTCGGATCACACGTTGACGATTCTCGCGCTCGATAGATGGAGCGGCGAAGATCTCCTCGACCTTTGCAACATCGCTCAACTGGATCTGCCCTCCGCTAGATGTATAGAGTGTGATCTGCTCAATATCCTCAACCGATGTTCTATGCTCTTCGGCGTAACGAACCACAATATCATACTCCTCTCCATCTTCGCGGTAGAGGCTTGCAGTGAGTCCATTGATACGATTTGTTACATAATATGCACATGTATAGTAGTTCATACCATGGTATGATAGCTTCTCTCGATCGAAGACCACATTATACTCTGGTCGAAGTTCATCTCGCGACAAAGCGACATCTCGAATACCAGGGATCTCCTTGATCTGAGCCATCAACTCATTTGCTATATTGTTGGTCTGCTCCATGTCGTATCCGAAGATGTTGACATCGGCTGTTGCTGCTCCACTCATACTACCTGAATTTCCACCAGGGATAATGGAGTAAGAGCGAACTTCGGGGATCTTGTCGAGCTCCTTACGCCATAGATCCGATATCTCGTAGATTGAGCGTGTTCGTTCATCTAAACCGACAAGACGAGTGTTGTAGTTGATGATATACGACCCTGTAGTCTGCATCGCGGCGAAGGCATCCGACGAAGAGTTTGCTCCCGAAGATGCCGAGACGATCTCGATTTCGGGGAACTTATCAGCTATAATTTGGTCGATCTCGCGTGCAACTTTAGCGGTATAGTCGACCGAAAGGTTCTGCTCTAGCTTAATCACTGCCGAGATACGACTGTTATCCGAAGGTGGGAAGAACTCTGTTGCGATATACCCTTGAGCTACCATCACCAAAGAACCTACAAAGACTCCACCCACCGTAAGCAGTGTTACGGTGCGGTGACCAAGCACAAAGCGCAACATCGAAGCGTATGCGTTATCCATCCAGATTAGGAACTTATCGACTGGCTTATAGACAATGCCTAGACCTTTATAATCGTGGACGCTTCCGCCACTCTTCAAGATATATGCCGATAACATCGGAGTTAGAGTAATCGCCGCGGTAGTCGATACACAGACCACAATAGTGACGATCCAACCCAACTCACGGAACATAATTCCAGCCATTCCCGGAACCATCGTAAGTGGCATAAATACCGCAACAACCACTAGTGTAGTGGCGATAACCGACAACCACACCTCATTTGTGGCGTAGATCGCCGCCTCTTTAGGGCTCGACCCTCGATCTATATGTGTCGAGATATTCTCCAGCACCACGATTGCATCATCCACCACCATTCCGATCGCAATGGAGAGCGACGACAAAGAGATGATATTGAGCGTCGACCCTGTTGCAAAGAGATATATAAATGAACAGATCAACGAGATTGGGATCGTAAGACAGATGATAAATGTAGCTCGCCAACGTCCAAGGAAGAACATCACAACCAAGATCACGAAGAAGAAGGCGTACATGATTGTCTCCGAGAGCGAGTTGATACTATCGGTGATCTCCTTCGAGCCCTCGAAGATGAGGCTAACATTGACATCCGATGGCAACGATGCCTCGATTGATGGGAGTGTTTTTTGAATTTTGTCTACGATATCTACGGTGTTTGCACCCGACTGCTTCTGGATAATTACACGAACTCCCAACTCTCCGTTGATTCGCTCATCCATGGTCGAGGTCTCCAATGTATCGCGAAGTTGAGCCACATCCGAGAGCATAATGGTACGTCCACCTTGATTTGCAACCACAATAGAGTTGAGCTGCGAACTAGATGTAAACTCTCCATCACTCTTTACGTTGTAGGTGTTGTTACCTATGTCGATCGTTCCTGCCGAGATATTTACATTCTCATTGGCGATGATCGAACCCAACTGCTCAACCGTAAGGTTATAAGCGTTCAACTTCTTAGGGTCGACATTGACCTGCACTTCGCGATCGGGAGCTCCCATGATACTCACAGCACCCACTCCATCGACACGATTCAAGACATTTACGAGTTTCTCATCGAGAATCTTCGACAACGCTGCATAGCTCTCATCGGCGGTGATTGCCAACATCATAACTGGCATCATCGAGGTGGAGAATTTGAAGATCGTTGGGTACTCCACATCATCTGGCAACAGACTCTGTGTGCGGCTCACCACATCACGGATATTGTTGGCAGCCTCCGTAAGATCCGATCCATACTCGAACTCCAAGGTCACCATCGAGACATTATCCGACGATGTTGAGGTGATCTTTGTTAGGTCATCCACCGTATTGAGGTTATCCTCCAAGACACGTGTTATATTTGTCTCGATATCGTCGGCATTTGCCCCTGGATAGGAGGTGATAACCGAGATTTGAGGGATCTCAATTTCGGGGTATTGATCCACCGATAGTTGATACAGAGAGTAGAGTCCGAAGATCAACACTCCGATAAATATCAGTACAGTGGAGACTGGTTTGCGTACAGCACTTTCATATATATTCATATCCCTACTCTTTTATGTTGATTTTTGTACCATCCGACAGACGCGAGAAGGCTGTTACCAAGACCTCTTCGCCAACTTCGACACCCGACAAGATATCGATCTGGCTACCCACTTGACGACCCGTAACGACACGTCGACGCTCCGCAACCCCATTTTTTGCAACATATACGAAGTTCTCTGCCGATCCAAACTGCTTCTGAACTGCGATATCTGGAACCATAATGCCCTCTTTGCTACCCATACTAAATGTTGTACGTCCATGCATTCCTGGGCGTAGCTTCATACCCGAATTTGGAACTGTAACCTCAACTGTGAAGGTACGTGTAGAGGCATTCAACGCTGGATAGATCAACGAGACCTTGCCTTCGAACTGCTCTTCGGGGTAAATATCGAGTGTCAAAGTGACTGGCATACCAACCTCCACCGCAGTGAAGTACTGCTCCGAGATATCCGCCAACACCTTCATCTTGTCGATTTGTGCGATATGTAGGATTGGTTGGTTTGCGAACATATCTCCAGCCTCAGCGTTGCGCTCTGTCACCACTCCCGAGATTGGAGAGAGAACCTCGATATTCTTCTTAATATTTGCCGCCACCTCCTTCTGGACATCGAGTGCCGCCTTTGCCTGATCTAGAGTCTGCTTCGAGATACCTCCAGCCTCAAAAACTGGCACTAAACGGTCGTAATCTGCCTGTAGGTTATTGACCGAGATCATCTGCTGATTGTAGAGTGTTGGATCGAGCGTCGCCAATACTGCCCCCTCCGAGACTTTGTCCCCAATATCATAGAGGATCTTGTCGATACGCACTCCACTCGCTGATGGGGTGATATCATTCTCTTTGTAGGGTTTGATCTCCGAGGTAAATACCTCTGTTAGATCTACCGTTGCCGCCACTACAGGCGAGCTCTTTGTGATAACAGAGGTTGGAGCGGTCTCCACAACCGCTGTATTACTCTTTATGGATCCCCCTTCCGATCCACAACTTACCACTAACGCTAACGTGAGCGCAGTTATAAATACTCTTTTCATTTATTATCTAATTTAATTTTTAACATTTTAAAATAAAATATTCCAGATCCGTCATCCTGAACTTGATTTGTTAATGTCCGATAAAACTTTTCTAGCAGTCACACTTGAGATACGTTCCGTTAGGAACGTCATCCTGAACTTGTTTCAGGATCTCTGCATCATTGATTAATCTATTGTATATTAACATATTGTAGAGATCGTATTGTCATTTGCAGAGATCCTGAAACAAGTTCAGGATGACGAAATTTTCAATTTCGTATCTCAAGTGTGACTGTCAGCAAAAGTCAGCCCCTAATTTCACAAACGCATATAATCTACTATATTACAGCACATTACAAAGATTTATTTGATTTTTATCGGACACTAATAAACTTGTTTTAGGATGACGGGAACAAAATTAACGCACCAATTATTTTTATTCTACTCCAATGATTCTATCATACTCCGCCTTGGCAATTAATAGGTCATAGATCGCCTGCGAGAGGTTCAACTCCGCCTGTGTCATCGTAAGACGAGCTGTGTTTAATTCGAGGATTGTACCTGCCCCTGCTGTATAGCGTGTATTCGATATTTCGTAGGCTTTGATCGCCTGATCTACAGTCTGCTGTTGGGCGAAGAGCTGTTCGCGCGCTGAGTTTATATCGCTAATTGCTGTTGATAGGCTGACATTTACGCTATCTTCGGTGTAGCGGCGTTGTAGCTCCAATTGGCTAATCTGATTCTTTATCTGGCGCGATGTGTTGGTACGTGTCAGACCCGAAAAGATCGGAATCGAGAGGCTCAATCCCACCGATGATGGAGTCTGCCAGAAGAAATCGCTTGTCGCTGTGGTGTCTGTATCTGAGCCATCCAACGAGAATGAATCCATATTATTTCCCGTATAGTTGATCGTTCCATATGCCGAAAGCGTTGGGAGTCGCGTCGCATTGTTTATGCGAAGTTGGTGAGAGAGAATCTCCTCTGAGAGTGCCAACGATCTAAGCGACGAGTTGCCCGATATATCGCGCGATAGATTGGCTGATTTGCGAACAACCATATCATGTAGATCGTCGAGGTCGCCCTTAACTTGAACCTCAACATCCAACGGGATTGAGAGGTACATCTTAAGAAGATTCTTTGCATTCTCGATCGACGAGCGTGTTGCGATGATTGTTGGTTGCAGATTACTATACTGCACCTGCGCTGTGAGTAGATCATACTCCGCCGATAGTCCATTATCGAACTTCACCTGCGTCTCATCCATCGTCTCTTTAGAGGTTTTTGAGCTCTCCAAAAGCACCTCCAGCGAACGCTCCGCCAACATCACTGCATAGAAGCTACCCTTGACCGCCGCAACCAACTCAATACGAGACGATCGAGCCGACTCCACAGCTGCCTCCGCCTCGGTGTTGTTCATCTTCAGAGTGCGGTAGACTGTCGGCGCATAGAGTGCCAACGAGACATTTCCAGTAGCTGTCATTGTGGTGTATTGGTCACCACCGAAGCTAAATCCACGCGCCATACTCTGACTCTGCAACGTCTGATTAAGAGTTCCATCCACCGATACTTGTGGTAGAAGTGACCCCATTGTTGTCTTGCGAACATAGTCATATCGCTCCACCTCCAACTCTGCGATCTTGATGGTAGGATTCTCACTCAACGCGATATTCACCGCCTCCTCCATACTCAACGAAATCGCCTTCTCGACCTCTGCTGCCGAGGCTGTTATCACCGCCCCAAAAAGGGCTATGACACAAATTACTCTCTTCATATTTTTCTATTTATTCTTTTCTTCTTCTTTCTTAACTACTATTCTGATACTCCATGAAACTTTTCTATCAGTCCCACGTGAGATACGAAATTGAAAATTTCGTCATCCTGAACTTGTTTCAGGATCTCTATAAAGAATCTAAAACACTGATAGTTAGGGATCCTGAAACAAGTTCAGTATGACGAATCCGTTGGATTCGATAACATGGTACCAACAAAATCTCCACTATCATCTTTTTGTCGAGTCCTATTTTTGTCGAGTCCTATTTACTCTTTTCTAAATACTCATCAATGATCGCGATCCCTTTAGCGGTGGAGATCCCTCGCATGACATTTACCGTAACCTCCAAAAAGGCATCCTTCGGAGTGAGCCCATCGGGTAGCGGAAACGACCCATCGTTTATCACAACACTTGTCGCAAGATAGTGTAGAGTCGACATCGCAAGGTCGATATTTGCGTGGGGCATCAATAACTTCTCTTGAACACCATCCTTCAAACGATCTCGAAACAGAATACTCTTCTGCCCTTTATGGTACTCGGTGAGTCGCTTCGAGACTGTTGGATAGAAGCGACTCAGGGTGTTGTGGAGTTTCCAGTTAGACTCCGAAGAGTTTACCACATTCTGCATAATCCGAATTGTTGCGATCAAGATATTGGGCGACTCCTTTACGATACCATCATTAAGCCTCTCATAGTATGTGAAGTGGTGTTTAACGGCTAGAAATATCAACTCCTCCTTATCACCGAATGTCTCGTAGAGGGTACGCTTCGAGATACCTGCCTCGCGGGCGATATCGTCCATACGTACCGACTTGATCCCCTCGTTGACAAACATCCTTGCCGCCTGCTCTATTATTGCGTTGCGCTGCTCGTTCATCAATCTCTCGATCTATTATAACGTCGTGAATATTATTATCGTAACATAGTTGCTCCGAGACAAAATAACACTTCGATAGTATACCTCGCTTTTTAAACAGCATATAAGCTATTGGAGTGGGTGTGCCGACCCCTAGCTCTTGAAGTTTTACAGCATTTGTATATGCTCTCAATGCCTTTGGCTCCCTAAAATAACAATACACTATGCGATTCCAAAAGTATGGAGGTATACAAAATTGCTTTACATTTATACACTTTCCATCCAGATGAAAACGCTTTATCACGTTTCTTTTATCTCGAATAAGCTCACCCTCACCCTCAAAAATTGATGGAATACCCACAATGAAATCAGAGAGCCAAGAGTAATGTCTATTGATAAATACTACCCTATTCTTTAAAACCATATCACTGCGCCTATTAAAAATTGCCTAGTTAACAGCGGCAAAGGTAGACAAAAAACCCAGAAAACAAAATAAGTTTTCTGATTTTCGCACTCTTTCTTCATTTTTTTCGCATATCTGTTGTGATTCTGCTCCGAATAACGTACATTTGTTGAAAAGCAGACCAACTATGAAAGAGAATACACTTCCAATAATTGAGCGTGACGAGTGGCTAGAACCAGTAGCCGACGAGATCACCTATCGACACAACCTCTATCTCGACGCACTAGCTAAGATCGAGGGACGCAGAGATCGTGAGGATAACTCCCCATCTCTAACCAATATCGTAGACTACTCAAATGCCCACCACTACTTCGGATGGCAATACGACGCAATGATGAAGGGTTGGTGGTTTCGTGAGTGGTTGCCACGTGCTCTGAATGTCTATATCTTCGGTGAGTTTAATGGCTGGAGTCGAACTCAATACAAACTCGATCGCGACCATAATGGTGTCTGGAGCATATTCTTCCCCGATGCACTCTTCGGCTATAGGTTACTCCACGGTTCACTCTACAAACTACATGTTCATGGACACAATGGTTGGTTAGATCGCATTCCAGCATATGCAACACGCGTTGTGCAGGATGAGCTCACCAAAAACTATACCGCACAGTTCTGGATTCCACAACCCTTTGATTGGGAGGGGGATCACTTCGGACCAAAGAAAAATTCGCAACTTCTCATCTATGAGGCTCATGTTGGAATGGCTGTCGAGAGATTGGGAGTCGGCACATATATCGAGTTTAAGGATAATGTACTGCCTCAAATCAAACGCAAAGGTTACAACGCAATTCAGTTGATGGCGATCGCCGAACACCCATATTACGGATCGTTTGGCTACCATGTCTCTTCGCTATTCGCCCCATCATCGCGCTTCGGAACTCCCGAGGAGTTGAAGGAGTTGGTAAAACGTGCCCACGAATTGGGAATTGCTGTGATTATGGATATTGTCCATGCCCACTATGTCAAGAACCTACACGAGGGAATTAGCGAGCTGGATGGATGCGAGGGTCTATACTCGCCCGAGGGAGAGGCTGGATACCAAAAACATTGGGACTCTAAGACCTTCGACTATGCAAAACCTCAGGTTCAACATATGTTGCTCTCGAATGTGAAGTATTGGATGGAGGAGTTCCACTTCGATGGTTATCGCTTCGATGGAGTGACCTCGATGGTATATACTCACCATGGATATACGGAGTTCGACTCACGCGATAAATTCTTCAACGACGAGGTTAATCGCGACGCTTTGACATATCTATCATTGGCAAATACTCTGATCCACGCAATGAATCCACATGCGGTATCTATCGCGGAGGATGTGAGTGGAATGCCTGGTATGTGTATCCCTGTCGAGGATGGAGGTGTCGGCTTTGACTACCGTTTGGCGATGGCTATTCCTGATTTCTGGATCAAGATCTTGGAGGATCAACGCGATGAGGATTGGGATATTTGGCACATCTGGGATATCATGACATCTCGATTGGAGGGTGTCAAGACAATAGCCTATGCCGAATCACACGATCAAGCGATGGTTGGAGACAAGACCCTAGCGTTCCGATTGATGGATAGCGAGATGTACACCTCGATGGATCGTGCAATACCAAGCATTGTGATTGATCGCGGAATGGCACTCCACAAGATGATACGTCTGGTGACAATCACAATGGGAGGGGATGGATACCTCAACTTTATGGGTAATGAGTTTGGACACCCTGAGTGGATCGACTTCCCTCGCGAGGGGAATGATTGGGGGTATCAACATGCGCGTCGTCAATGGTCACTAGAGAAGAACAACTTCTTAAGATATTCGTGGTTGGGCAAATTCGACCGTGCAATGATCTCGCTTGTAAAGCGTCACAAGATACTAACGGCTGGTTATCCATATCGTCTACAGATGGATATGGACAACAAAACGATGGTCTACACAATTGGGAATCTGCTATTTGTGGTCAACTGGCACACTAGTGCCTCTATCCCTGACTACGAGACGGAGGTTCGAGTAGCTGCGAAATATCTACCTATCCTCTCGACCGACGAGAAGAAGTATGGAGGGCTCGATCGTATTGATATGGAGGGGGAGCACTTCTCGTTTGACAGAGATGGCAAACACTACGTTAAGATCTACAACACATCGCGCACAGCTACAGTATATAAGATTGTAAAGTGATGAAATTAACGATATTGGGCAGCGGAACATCGCAGGGAGTACCGACAATTGGTTGTCAGTGCGAGGTCTGCCGCTCAACAGATCCTCGTGACAAACGACTCCGCAGCTCGGCGATGGTCGAGTGGGAGGGTATGCGCATTGTGATAGATGCTGGCCCAGACTTTCGATATCAGATGTTGCGCGAAGGGGTTCGACAGATAGATGCCTTGATGTTGACACATAGCCACAAAGATCACACGGGAGGGATCGACGATACGCGAGCCTTTAACTTTGTCGACTATCCCAAAATACATAGGTTGCAGCTCTACGCCACAGCCAATGTAATGAAGGCTATTCGCAAAGATTATGATTACGCCTTTGAGAAGAATAAATATATAGGAGCTCCCGAGATCGATGTCTTTGAGTTTGAGCCTGGAGCAAGGGTCAAGGTGAGCAACGAGGAGGGGACTAAAAGCGTCTATGTCGAGGCAATCAGAGGGTTTCACGCTGTAGGGTTCGAGATTACGGGGTATCGCTTTGGGGATATCGCCTATCTGACCGACTTCAAGAGCATCGAGCCCTCTGAGATAGATCGACTTCGAGGGGTTAAGGTGTTGGTGATAAATGCTCTGAGGTGGAAGGAGCACTATTCACACTTCAATGTCAGTGAGGCTTTGACACTTATTCGCGAGATTGCTCCACAAAGGGCGTATCTGACCCACTCGTCGCACGAAATTGGGCTCTATGCCGATATCAACCCAACGCTTCCCGACGGAGTGGAGTTGGCGTATGATGGGTTGGTTATTGAGGTTTAAAAATAGGAAATAGATGATTTAACTGATTGTCTTTACAATCTGTTTGCGATAGTCCCACTTGAGATACGAAATTGAAAAGTTTTATCTAACACTAATAAATTTTATAGTTAGAGCTAGATTAGTTACAAAGAAAATTGATAATAGGATATATATGGATAGAATAGATGGTAAATGCGTAGTGGTTACTGGCGCATCATCTGGAATTGGCGAGGCTTTGGCACGCGAATATGCTGCACGTGGAGCAAAGGTTGTGCTCGGTGCACGACAAGAGGCAAAACTCAAAGAGATTGTGGCTCAGATCACAGCAGATGGCGGCAAAGCTGTATATGCGGTGGTTGATGTGGTAAAGGAGGAGGAGTGCAAAGTGTTGATCGACAAAGCGATCGAGAGCTATGGCGCAATTGATGTCTTGATCTGCAACGCTGGAATCTCGATGCGTGCACTATTTGATGATGTTGATTTGGAGGTGTTGCACCGCTTGATGGATGTGAACTTCTGGGGAACGGTGAACTGCGTGAAGTATGCACTACCCCACTTGCAGGCTACAAAAGGCTCTATTGTTGGAGTGTCGTCGGTCGCTGGACTGCATGGGCTACCTGCACGCACAGGATACTCTGCATCGAAGTATGCGATGACAGGATTTTTGGAGACCATACGAATCGAAAATCTCAAAAAGGGGATTCATGTGATGATCGCATGCCCAGGGTTTACAGCCTCGAACGTACGATTCTCGGCTCTCACCGCCGATGGTAAGAGTCAAGGCGAGACACCTCGCGATGAGGATAAGATGATGAGCTCCGAAGAGGTAGCTCGCATAATAATTGCAGGTGTGCAGAGGCGCAAACGCCTATCACTAATGGAGTTTAACGGACGCGCTACACACCTACTAAAGAAGATATGCCCTGCATTTTTGGATAAAATGTTCTACAATGCAATGGCAAAAGAGCCTGACTCACCGCTGAAGTAGCAACTATGCTTTAGCAGCGGTCTCTGCCTCGGCTAGTTTTGCAGCGGCAGCCTCGTGGTCGATGTCACAAGCTGCACAGTTGCTATGACAACCATAGTCGTGGCAGTTGACATGATCTTGGTCGATACGAGTCTCCTGCACAGCACACTTGATGCCCATAGCGCGCATATGTTTATTTGTCGAGATCTCGGAGTCGATAAAGTGCCCCTTTAGCATAAGTGTTATCGACATGCCAACAGCAAAAAATGCAACAGCACCGATTGAAACAAGGAGAACAAAAAGCCAATTTTCCATAGTGTGGAGAGTATGAAGTGAATAATAGAGCTATCAATTTGGGAAGCTCGTTGCAAATTTATATATTTGTAACTTAATAAGCAAAAATAATCGACAAAATAGTATGCGCATAATAATCGCAGGTGCTGGAGAGACAGGATGTCACTTGGCAAAGATGTTGAGTAGCACGGAACACGACATAACTGTTATCGACCACGATCCGAAGTGTTTGGCGGAGGTATCATCGATGGCGGATGTGATTACGATCGAGGGCGACTGCACCGCCTTTGCGACGCTGAGGCGTGCAATGGTGCGCAAGGGGGATCTCTTTATTGCGGTACTTGCACGCGAAAATGACAATATTGTATCGGCGGTCTTGGCGAAGCAACTCGGTGCGAAGAAATCTATCGCGAGGGTCGACAATAATGAGTATTTAGAGCCCAACAACAAGGAGATATTTATCAATATGGGAATTGACTTCTTGTTCTATCCCGAAAGAGCTGCGGCAGGTGAGGTGATAAATCTCCTTGGGCACACCGCGACATCGGAGTATGTAGATTTCTCGGGGGGAAAGTTGGCTCTTGTGGTCTTTAAACTAGAGCCTTCGTCGGAGCTTATCGGACGAGAGTTGCAGGGATTCTCCGATGATGATACTCCTCTAAACTACCGCACAGTGGCGATTACACGAACTGGTCAGACAATCATTCCACAGAGGGACGAGAGCTTTATGAAGGGGGATGTTATCTATGTGATAACTCGCAAAGAGACGATGCAGGAGGTTATGTTGTTCTCGGGAAAGAGCAATATCGAGATCAAAAACATGATGATATTGGGAGGCTCTCGAATTGGTATTAGCGTTGCGTCGGAGATGCAGGGAAAGACCAATGTTAAGTTGATCGACTACAACGCCGACAAGGCGTATAGATTGGCTGAAACCCTCGAAAAGACGCTGATTATCAATGTCGATGGACGTAACACCGAGGCGATGTTAGAAGAGGGACTATCCAACATGGATGCCTTTGTGGCGGTTACAGGGCGCAGCGAGACGAACATCTTGGCGGCACTGCTTGCCAAAAGAATGGGGGTCAAGAAGGTTGTCGCCGAGGTTGAGAACCTAAACTACATTACACTCGCAGAGAGTATGGGCATTGATACGATAATCAACAAGAAGTTGGTTACAGCATCTAATATCTTCCGATTTACGATGTCGACAGATGTTCAGGCGATCAAGTGCCTCAACGGAAGCGATGCCGAGGTGTTGGAGTTTATCGTAAAGCCAAACTCTCCAGCGACAAAGTGTACGATTCGCGAGCTGGAACTTCCGCGCGATACCATAATCGGAGGTATTGTCCGCGGTGATAAGGTCTCGATCGCAACGGGAGCGAGTACGATGGTGGCGTATGATAGAGTTGTTATATTCTCGATGCCAGCATCTATCGGCAAGATTGGATACTACTTTAATTAACCGTACAAATTAAGGAGGCTATGTATATCGCAATAGCAGGAAATATCGGAAGTGGTAAGACCACCCTAACCGAGCTACTCGCAAAGTACTACAACGCAAAGGGGTACTACGAGGAGCCCGACAATCCGTATATTGGGGACTTCTATGAGGATATGAGTCGTTGGTCGTTCAATCTACAGATCTACTTCCTTGCGAGTCGAATCGAGCAGACCAAGAGTATGGTGAAAGAGGGGCTAACCTCGAAGAGCCATATTATTCAGGATCGCACAATATATGAAGATGCACATATCTTTGCTCGCAACCTTGCGGATATGGGGCTTATGAGTTTGCGCGATCTAAAGACCTACATGAAGACCTTTAGCCTCTTTTCGAGCTTTGTTCCACGTCCCGATCTGCTGATATATCTTCGAGCGAGTGTCCCTAAATTAAAGGAGCAGATACTGCATCGAGGTCGTCAATATGAGAGCAATATAGATGGGGAGTACCTTCGACTGCTCAACAGACACTATGCGGAGTGGATAAAAGATTACGAAGGGGAGCTGTACGAGATAGATGTAGATGAGGTGGATTTCGAGAACGACGAGATTGCATTCGCGAAGATCTGCAACCATATAGATAATTTAAACAGTAAAAATGGGGTATTAAAAAACCCTTAAAGTATGTACAATATTCGTGTCCGATAAAATTTTTCCAGCAGTCCCTCTTGAGATACGAAATTTTCAATTTCGTCATCCTGAACTTGTTTCAGGATCTCAGCAAACGACAATACAACTTAAGTAGTGTAAAATAATTATTGGTGTGTTTTTAAGAGTGCTATTGGAGATGAGATTTTTTGCTATTAAATTGAAAATATAGTGGTTCTATATTGATATTTAATAGTGAAAAATATCACTCCAAGAGTGCTTTTAAAAATATGGCAATAATTGTTTTTCACTACTTATATAATATACTAGTTTAATTAATGATGTAGGGATCCTGAAACAAGTTCAGGATGACGACTCTTTCAGAGTCGAAACATGATACAAATAATTTAAAAATAATGAGCATAGCAATTCCAGCAGCTTTCACCCAAAGGATGGAGAGTGATTTTGGTAAAGAGTTCACACAAGAGCTATTAAAGTCGCTCGACACAGAGTCACCAACCTCAATTAGAGCAAATCCATACAAGATGATGGAGCGTCCCGAAGGGTTAGAGAGTATACCATGGAGTAGATATGGCTTCTATCTGGAGGAGCGACCTCAATTTACATACGATAGTGCCTTTCACGCTGGAGCATACTATGTCCAAGAGGCGAGTTCTCAATTTGTGGGGCATATATTGGCATCTGCTGCCGAAGATCTACATGGAGCAAAGATCCTCGATACATGCGCTGCACCTGGTGGGAAATCGACTCTATACTCCATAATTGTTGGGCACGAAGGGTTGGTAGTTGCCAATGAGATAAATCGTCAACGCGCCTCAATTTTGGCAGATAACGCCCGAAAATGGGGACTGGGAAATATCGTTGTGGCTAATGGTGATGTGGATCAACTCTCGAAGTTCGAGTCCTACTATGATGTTGTTGCGGTTGATGCTCCATGCTCTGGCGAGGGGATGTTTCGCAAGATGGAGGCGGCTCGCGAGGAGTGGAATGAGGGTTCACCGAAGATGTGTGCAGAGCGTCAAGGGGAGATTTTGCGAAGTGCTTGGAGGGCTCTAAAACCTGGTGGAATATTGATCTATAGCACATGTACATTCAATAGAACAGAGAACGAAGAGGTTGTCGAGGCGTTCGAAGAGTGGAGCGAGGGTGAGGTTGCAAGATTTGACGATGTTGAGGTTGGGGATGATTGGGGTGTTACAGTTGGAGAGGTTGGATCGTTCCAGACATTTCGCTTTATGCCTCACAGAACAAAAGGAGAGGGATTTTTTGTGGCTGTAGCTCGCAAGAGTTTCGACGCTGGAGGAAGAATAAGGTTTCCAAAGAGTCGAAAGACGATCTTCTCACCGCTTTCGCGCACAGATCTTAAGGAGTGTGCTAGGTGGGTTGAGCAGCCTGAGATGATGAGTTTTTATATGGTTGGCGATACGATATACGCATACTATAGTGTTCAAGCGGAGAGTACAAAACGTTTGGCGGAGTCGCTGCATGTTATATATTCGGGTGTGGCTGTGGGTCAGATATTCAAGGGCAAGATGAGCCCCGATGGGGCATTGGCACTCTTTACGGGTCTGAATAGAGGGTGTCTGAATGTTGTGGCACTCAACGAAGATGAGACGTTGACCTACCTACGCAAGAACGATGTCGCAGCTCAAAACTTCGAGGAGGGGTTGAATCTTGTGACTGACGAGAGTGGATATGCTTTGGGGTTTGCAAAGCGAATTGGAGCTAGGGTCAACAACCGATATATTAACTCGTTAAGGATTTTAAAATATTAGTGTCCGATAAAAGTTTGCGATTTATGTTGGCACCTCGTTTCGACTCACCAGAGTCGTCATCCTGAACTTGTTTCAGGATCCCTAACTATCAGTGTTTCAGATTCTTTGTAGAGATCCTGAAACAAGTTAAGGATGACGAAATTTTCAATTTCGTATCTCACGTGGGACTGCTAATAAAAGTAAGCCCCCATTTTATAAAACCTTTATAAGTCGCTATAATTGTGATGATTACAAAGATTAAAAAATATTTTATCGGACACTAATAATTTTAAAACAGTAAAGGGGAGTATGGAGCAAAAGAAGATATTTTACTCTATGGGAGAGGTTGCCGAGATGTTTGATGTTAACGCCTCGCTGATTCGCCATTGGGAGGGGCAATTCGATATCATAAAACCCACTCGTAACAAGAAGGGAAATAGGTTGTTCACAGCGCAAGATGTGGAGAACTTTAAACTCATATACCATCTGGTAAAGGAGCGTAGGATGACCCTCGAAGGGGCGAAAAAGGCTCTTAAAAAGGGCAGCATAGTGAAAGGATCGTCGATTAATCGAGATGTTCTGATTGTGGAGCGTCTACAGAATCTTCGATCACTATTGGTAGAGGTTCGCGATCTGCTCAAAGAGGGTGAGGAGGAGATGGTAGCGATATCTATAGATCAACTCGAAATCGCAGAGGATAACCACGACAATGATACAAAACCAGACGAACAACCACCATATTACGAACAGAGTCTTTTCTAATTAGCTCCGCGGAGAGCACTCCGCCCGCCGGAGGCAGTTGCATAAGTTACCCTCGCTCTCTCTGAAAAAAAGGAGATTTTCAAGAAAAAATCTCCACAGAGAGCGAAACAAAAAACATCCAAACCATGACAGTAAAAGAGATAACATCACAAATAGAGGCATTCGCCCCCCTCTCACTCCAAGCGAGCTACGACAACGCTGGATTAATCGTCGGACGCGATGACCAAGAGGTAACAAGCGCGCTTTTGGCGGTAGACCTCACCGAAGAGGTTGTCTCAGAGGCATTAGAACTCGGTGCGAAGATGATTATCACCCACCACCCAATAATATTTTCGCCACTGAAGCGTTTTAATTCACGGAGTTATGTGGAGCGATGTGTGGAGCAGGCGATCAAACACGATCTTGTGATCTACGCCGCTCACACAAATCTCGATAGTGCCGAAGGGGGGATGAGTTGGAGAGTTGGAGAGATGATCGGATTAGAAAATATAAGAGTTTTAGAGCCGACAAATGCCGATCTTAATGGAGGGTTTGGAGTCGTTGGAGAGCTTCCAAAAGAGGTTGAGACTTTGAGCTATATCGACAAGGTGGCAACGACGCTCAATGTCGAGGCTCTAAGACACAGCGATATCGACCGCGATACAATAAAGCGAGTTGCAATCTGCACTGGCTCTGGGGGCTCGCTCATTGATCTTGCAGCCGATGCTGGAGCCGATCTATATGTCACCTCAGATCTTAGATACAACGACTTCTTCACGGCACAAAATCGCGTTATAACACTCGATATCGGACATTATGAGAGTGAATATTGCGCAATTGAGATAATATTTGATATTTTATCAAAAAAAATGATTAACTTTGCCCTCCACAAGAGTCTGCGCGGCTGCAATCCAGTTAATTATCGTAACTACTCAGCAAGCAGATCAACCAAATTATAGAGGACAAAAAAACGATTATACTATGGCACAGAAGAAGGTAGTTGACACAGACTACTCAATGCAAGAGAAGATCATGGCACTCTACGAGTTGCAGAAGATCGACTCTCAGATCGACGAGATCAACAAAATCAAAGGTGAACTTCCTCTCGAGGTAAAGGATCTTGAGGATGGACTTGAGGGTCTTAATACTCGTATTTCGAATATCAATACCGAGATCGAAGAGTTCGATACATTGTCTAAGCAACGTAGTCGCGAGATCGATCAATCTCGTATCCAGATCGCAAACTACAAAGAGCAACACAACAATGTACGTAACAACCGCGAATGGGATTCAATCAACAAAGAGATCGAATACCAGGAGCTAGAGATCCAGCTTGCAGAGAAGCGTCTAAAGGAGTATGCAGTTGGAATCAACGAGAAGCGTGCACTTCTGGCAAAGGCTCAAGAGGCTCTAAGTGAACATGAGATCGAGCTCAATGCGAAGCGTTTGGAGCTAGAGAATATTGAGCATGAGACTGCTGGTCAGGTAGAGGTGTTGATTGCTAAGGGAGATATCGCAAAGGTACGTATCGATGAGCGTCTACTTACAGCTTACAACCGTATCCGTTCGAATGTTCGCAATGGCTTGGCTGTTGTAACTGTAAAGCGTGATGCTTGTGGCGGCTGCTTCAACCGTATACCACCACAGCGTCAGGTTGAGATCCGCCAAGGCAAGAAGATCATCGTATGTGAGTATTGTGGTCGCGTATTGGTTAGCGATCCTACCGCTGAGGAGTAGAGCGATATAAACAAAATAGATGGGGGCACTTTTCAATTATGAAGTGCCCCCATCTATTTTGTTGTATAGCTCTATTTGGTCTTATAGTGGCAACTATATTTGCCTTTTACTAGATTTTGTAGCTTTCCCTTCAACAGATTGCGACGCAATGGAGCTAGATGATCGGTAAATACATCACCCTCCAAGTGGTCATACTCATGTTGAATTACACGCGCTGGAAGCCCCTCAAAGAGCTCATCATGCTCCTCAAACTTCTCATCCAAATAACGCATACGTATCGCAATCGGACGACGCACCTTTTCGTGTAGACCAGGAAGCGACAAACACCCCTCCTCAAAGAGATCCGTCTCTTCTGAATCCTCGTAGATCTCGGCATTTATAAAGACCTTTTTATACTCCGCCAACTCTGGATGCTCCTCACCCCAAGGTGTGCAGTCAACGATAAATAGACGGATGTTTTTACCGATCTGAGGAGCTGCCAAACCAACACCTTCACAGGTGTCAAGTGTTAGGTACATATCCTCGATCAACTTCTCTAGATCTGGATACTCTGGCGTGATATCCTCCGACACCTTGCGCAAAACCTCAGATCCATAAATAACTATTGGATAGATCATCTCTTCTTACTTTTATAAACTCATATTATTGTTACCCGATAAACATTAAGCAAATTAAATGGAGACCTGAGATACGAAATTGAAAATTTCGTCATCCTGAACTTGTTTCAGGATCTCTGCACCATTCAATAGAGATCAAAATTATCAGGTATCACATCAAATTAGGGATCCTGAAACAAGTTCAGGATGACGGCTCTTTCAGAGCCGAAACGTGATACAAAAAACTCTTATTCGAGAGCTACAGACTCATATTATAATCCCTGCTCTCCATATACCCTTGCAGGATAATTGTTGCCGAGACCTTATCGACCAAAGCCTTGTCTCGACGTGCCATCTTGCCAATTCCACTCTCTAGAATTGTACGTTGTGCGAGCACCGAAGTGAACCTCTCATCGTGAAGTACAACCTCCTTCGATGGATAGAGACTCTTCAGCTTCGCAACCAATGGCTCGATTTTCGCCCATGTCTGCGAAGGCTCTCCGCTCATCTGAGTGGGTTTGCCAACGACAATTGTCGAGACATCGTTTTTGGTGAAATAGGTCGCTAGCCACCTCAATAGCTCATGTGTTGGCACTGTCTCCAACCCACCAGCTATAATGCGTAGGGGATCACTCACCGCGATCCCCGTACGCTTCATTCCATAGTCGATGGCCAGTATTCGCCCCATTCTATGACTTGATTATTGTCCAACTTTCTTGAAGAGTGAGCTTAAAGAGACACCCTTACGAATGATTGAGTATAGATCCTCGATCTTAACACGCTCCTGCTGCATAGAGTCGCGATGACGAAGTGTCACGGTGCGATCCTCGGCACTCTGGTGGTCTACAGTGATACAGTATGGAGTACCAACTGCATCCTGACGGCGATATCTCTTTCCGATAGAGTCCTTCTCGTCATAAGCGACATTGAAGTCATACTTAAGATCCATCATGATCTCACGAGCCAACTCAGGGAGTCCACCCTTCTTAACAAGAGGCATAATAGCCGCCTTGATTGGAGCTAGCGATGCTGGCAAAGCGAGAACTACGCGGCTCTCACCGCTCTCCAACTGCTCCTCCTTATATGATGCCGACATAACCTGCAAGAACATACGATCCACTCCGATCGAAGTCTCAACAACATATGGCACATAGCTCTCATTTGTCTCTGGGTCGAAGTATTGGATCTTCTTTCCTGAGAACTGCTGATGGTTACCCAAATCGAAATCTGTACGTGAGTGTATACCCTCAACCTCCTTGAATCCAAATGGGAAGTTATACTCGATATCTGCCGCTGCATTTGCGTAGTGTGCCAACTTATCGTGGTCGTGGAAGCGGTAGTTCTCGTCGCCAAAGCCCAATGCTCTGTGCCACTTCATACGGCTCTCCTTCCACTCGTTCCACCACTTCATCTCCTCACCTGGGCGAACAAAGAACTGCATCTCCATCTGCTCGAACTCTCTCATACGGAAGATAAACTGACGAGCTACGATCTCATTACGGAACGCCTTACCGATCTGTGCGATACCAAATGGTAGCTTCATGCGACCGCTCTTCTGGACATTTAGGTAGTTCACGAAGATACCCTGTGCTGTCTCAGGACGCAAGTAGATCTTATTTGCACTATCGGCAGTTGAACCCATCGACGTTGAGAACATCAAGTTAAATTGACGAACATCTGTCCAGTTACGAGTTCCCGAGATTGGACATACGATCTCGCAATCTACGATGATATCGCGCAACTCATCGAGGTTCGAGTCGTTCAAAGCATCTGCAAAACGCTTATGAACCGCAGCTCTCTTCTGAGCTGTCTCCAAAACACGTGGATTTGTCTCGCGGAACTGAGCCTCATCGAAGCTCTCACCGAAACGCTTCTTAGCCTTATCGACCTCCTTCTGCATCTTGTCATCTAGCTTCGCCAAATAATCCTCGATCAATACATCGGCACGGTAACGCTTCTTTGAGTCTTTATTGTCGATTAGTGGATCATTGAAAGCTCCAACGTGACCCGATGCCTCCCAAGTACGTGGGTGCATGAAGATCGCTGCATCGAGACCTACGATATTCTCGTGTAGCTTGACCATTGAATCCCACCAATAGCTCTTGATGTTATTTTTGAGCTCTACACCATTCTGACCATAGTCATATACAGCTCCAATACCGTCATAGATCTCGCTCGACGGAAATACAAATCCATACTCCTTGCAGTGTGCAATGAGCTTCTTGAACAACTCCTCTTGTGTCATCTTTATATATCTTTTATTTTAGAATCTGTTTAAAATTTTCTTAGCAGTCCCTCTTGAGATACGAAATTGAAAATTTCGTCATCCTGAACTTGTTTCAGGATCTCTACATTATCAATAGGCACTTACTTAAGAGTATATTAATTGTATAGTATCGTTTGCTGAGATCCTGAAACAAGTTCAGGATGACGAATCCGTTGGATTCGATAACATGGTACCAACAAATCTAATATCTCTTAGGTGAAAATGATATTTTTACTTTTTCTTACGTGAATTTGCCTCCTGTTGTGTCTGCTGCTGCGCTAACGCCTCCTCGTAGCGAAGCTGGAACTTCGACTTCTTCTTATCTTTATTCTTATTCGCCGTTGCACGCATAATCTGGTGGATCTTCTCATCATCCACAAAACGACGGATCAAAATTGTCTGACCAATAGTAAAGAGGTTCGATAGGAAGTAGTAGTAACACAATCCACTAGAGTAGCTGTTGAACCACAACAACATCATCACTGGCATCATATATACCATCATAAACTTCATACCCGCCATCTGAGGCTGGCTCGACGATGTTTGATTGTAGTTCATAAGTGAGTAGAAGAACAACACAACCGCCATCAAAAGCGCAAAGAGACTAACGTGATCTCCATAGAATGGGATCTCGAACGGTAGTGTCAAGACGCTATCATAAGAGGAGAGGTCATGCGCCCACAAGAACGACTCCCCACGAAGCTCGATAGAGGCTGGGAAGAATCTAAACATCGCAATCACGATCGGCATCTGGATCAACATCGGGATACATCCACCCATCGGATTGATACCCGCTTTGCTATATAGATCCATCGTCGCCTTCTGCTTCTTCGCTGCATCCTCCTGCTTTGGATATCTCTCGCTAATCTCATCTACCTGAGGCTTGATTACTCGCATCTTAGCCATCGAGATGTAGCTGCTATATGTCATCGGAGCGATGATGATCTTAATCAGGATTGTAAGGATCAAGATAATGATACCAAAGCTCGCAATACGATCGCGCAAAAGATCGAATACTGGGATCACAAACCATCTATTGACCCATCCGAAGATTCCCCATCCAAGAGGCACAATCTCCTCCATTGTAAGCTCTCCATAGCCAAGGTCATTCACAGCATTGAGTGTCGAGTATTTGTTTGGGCCAAAATAGAGTGCCATATTATACTCCTCGCTATCTGGCTTGATCGGCAGAGTCATCACTGCCAAGAAGTTCTTGATGTTTCCAGAGTGTGGATCGGCTGTTGTATATTTAAGGTCTGCTGTCGAGATCTGCGACTCTGGCGAGATGATCGCCGAAGTGAAGAACTGCTGCTTGAAACCTATCCACTCTACAGCTGTGCTAACTGTCTCGCTCTTAGTCTCTTCGCTAATCGAGAGCTCATTGATCGAGTTCTCTCCTGCGAAGTGGTAGGCGATTGTTGTATATGTGTTCTCATTCTTGAAACCACGCTCATTCTGATATGATAGAGCCTCCCATCTAAGATTCAATGCCGACTGATTAGCCATGATTGGAGTCATGTCTCGAAGGCGGATCTTAAAGTCTAGCATATAATCACGTGCATCATCTTGAGTGTTGTAGAGTGTATATACATATTGTAATTCCGCTCCCGAGTCGAACTTCAGACTCATCACAAGCTGCTGACCATTCTCGACCTTTACCACTGGCAACGCCTCGAATGTATAATCTACAGTGTTGACCTTAAGGTTATTAAGCCCACTACGCACATAGAACGAGAGATCCATCATTGAGTTTTTAGGGTCAAACATCTCGACCAACTCACTTCTCTCATCGCGAGGTGCATACTTTGTGTAGTCTTTGAGCTGAACCGACTGAACCTGAGCTCCACGAGTCGAGAATGAGATATTCATCACATCATTTTCGAGCTTAATTGTCTCGCCTCTCGCAATCTTTGCCGATGTTAGGCTCTCTCCGATCTGCTCTACACTTTGAGCTGTCTGCTCCTCTACATCAATTGGTGTTAGCGACTTTAGCTCCTCTGCTTTTACAACCTCTTGCGCGCTCTTTTCAGCCTCTAATGCCTCATATTCTGCCAATTTCGCATTGTATTCTGCCTGCTCCTTTGTGTTAAAATATGAGAATGCGAAGAAAAGCACACTTATCAGTGCTAACCCTATAATCTTGTTTTTATCCATCTTTTATTATATACCTATATATATTAATAGAGCCCCTTCACTCTATCTCTTAAAGATTATTTTCCTACGTGGATCAATGCTGCACGCACAAACGCCACAAAGAGTGGGTGCGGTGCTAAAACTGTACTCTTATACTCTGGATGGTATTGAGTACCCACAAACCATGGATGGTCTGCAACCTCAACAACCTCGACAAGTCCAGTCTCTGGATTGACACCAGCAGCCTTCATACCAGCCTTCTCATACTCCTCTAAGTAGTTAGAGTTAAACTCATAACGGTGGCGGTGACGCTCCGAGATTGAATCTGTGCCATACGCCTCAGCGATCTTAGAACCCTCAACCAACGAACATGGATATGCTCCAAGACGCATCGTTCCACCCTTTGCGGTGATTCCCTTCTGCTCCTCCATGATATCGATCACAGGGTGAGCCGTTACAGGATCCATCTCGCTAGAGTGTGCATCGCTATAGCCCATTACGTTGCGTGCAAACTCGATCACCGCACACTGCATTCCCAAACAGATTCCAAGGAATGGGATCTTGCTCTCGCGTGCAAACTTAACAGCTCTAATCTTACCCTCTATACCGCGATTTCCGAAACCTGGAGCGACCAAGATTGCCGCTTTGTCTCCCAATCTATCTGCGATATTCTCGTCTGTCAACTTCTCAGAGTTTACATATGTCAACTTCACCTTGCAGTTATTCACCGCTCCAGCGTGGATAAATGACTCACTAATAGATTTGTAGGCATCTGGAAGCTCCGTATACTTTCCAACCAACGCGATCTCGATATTGCTCTGAGGGTTCTTCACTCGCTCCACAAACTCAGTCCACTTAACCATATCTGGCTCAGCCGATGTCTCGAGCCCCAACTTCTCACAAACCACCTTGTCAAGGTTCTGAGCGTGCATCTTCAATGGCACTTCATAGATCGTAGGTACATCTATCGACTCCATAACAGCCGCTGGGTCAACATTACAGAATAGACCAACCTTACGTCGAAGATCCGCCGACAACGAATACTCCGAACGCAACACCAATACATCTGGCTGCAATCCATTCTCCAAGAGTGCCTTTACAGAGTGCTGTGTAGGTTTTGTCTTTAGCTCGCCCGAAGCTGCCATATATGGGATCAAGGTGAGGTGAACTAGTACTGAGTTCTGTGCACCCAAAGAGTAACGCAACTGACGTACTGACTCGATAAATGGCTGACTCTCAATATCTCCAACTGTTCCACCGATCTCTGTAATGATAACATCATACTTCTTCGATAGTCCCAACATCTGGATACGACGCTTAATCTCGTCGGTGATGTGAGGGATAACCTGAACCGTCTTGCCTAAGAACTCACCCTTACGCTCCTTATCTATTACGCTCTGGTAGATCTTACCTGTTGTAACGTTGTTCGCCTTCGACGTTGGCACACCGATAAAACGCTCATAGTGTCCCAAGTCAAGATCTGTCTCCGCACCATCCTCAGTTACATAGCACTCACCATGCTCATATGGATTCAACGTTCCTGGATCCACATTAATATATGGATCTAACTTCTGGATAGTCACCGTATAGCCACGCGCCTGAAGCAGACGTGCCAACGATGCCGATATAATACCCTTTCCCAACGATGAAGCAACACCTCCCGTGACAAAGATATATTTCGATTTTTCTAATTTCATACCTCTTTTTCCTCCTATTTTTCTACTCTCTTGACGCTAAGTCGATCATCTTGATCTTCTCCTTAGTCTCTGCATACTCTCTTCGAGCCTTCTCAATCTTCTTATTCACATCGGCGATCATCGACTCTGCACCCTTCGAACGTGAGAAGAATCCGATGTTATTCTCCAACTGGTTGATATCTGTTGTGAGCTGCTTCAACTTATTAGCCAACTTCTCGCGCTCACTCTTCATACGACCATTGCCACCCTCGCTCTTCATACTTCCTACTCGATTGCGGAAAGCTCCCATATTGCGCTCACGCTCCTCACCGCGCATTGTCGAGAACATCTTATCTACAACCTCTTTGTATTTGGTCTGAAGTGCATCCTTCTGCTTCATTGGCACAAAACCGATCTCGCTCCAACGACGCTGGAAAGCCTTGATCGCCTCGACTCCATCAAAACCCGAAGCTATAGCACTCTCCATCTCGCTTAAAAGAGCCTCTTTGCGCTGCAAATTCTCATTTTGGTCGTTATCCTGACCTGCAAAGTGAGCACTCTTGCGCTCAAAGAAGAGGTCACACGCTGCACGGAAACGCTTCCAGATCTGATCTGAGTGGCGACGCGAAACTGTTCCGATTCTCTTCCACTCCGCCTGCAACTTAATAAGCTCGGCACTTGCGCTCTTCCAATCTTCACTACTGCTCAACGCCTCAGCCGCCTCACATAGTGCACGCTTACGCTCTAAATTTTGCTCCATCTCGCTCTTTGCACCAGAGTAAAAGTCACGTTTTGCGGCAAAGAATGCGTCACACGCCTCGCGAAGTTCATTGTATACTCGTGTGTTATCCTTTTTTGGTGCAAATCCGATTCTCTTCCACTCCGCTTGGATCTGAAGAAGAGCCTCGCTTGCCGCTGTCCAATCTTTGTGAGATGTTGGTAGCTCCGCTGTAAGGGCAGCAACCTTTGCACATAGAGCCTCTTTACGCTCCAAATTGTTAGCTTGCTCACTCTTCAACGACTCAAAGTGGTCGAGGTGACGCTTATTGATGATGCTAGATGCCTCCTTGAAACGCAACCAGATCGACTCCTTAACCTCAACATCTACTGGTCCGATCTCGCGCCACTGATCGTGAAGTGGCTGCAACTTCTGGAATGAATCGACTGGATTCTCAATCGACAGCAACGCCTCGGCAGCCTCGCACAACTGTGTCTTAGCCTCCAAGTTCTTCTTAAGGTCAAGGTCTCGAAGCTCGCGATTGATCTTGATTACAGCGTAGAAGTTCTCAGTATAGAGGTGATATCTCTCCCAGATATCCTTCATATTCTGCACTGGCACTTGACCCGTTGCACGCCATCTCTCTTGAAGTTCGCGGAATTTGTTGAATGTATGGTTCAAGGTCTCATCCGACTCGGTGAGCTCCTTTAGTTCGTCGATAATCTGTAGCTTAGTGCGAAGATTCAAGTCACGAATTTGATCCTGCTCCGTAAGGAACGCATCACGACGAGTACGATACTCGCGGATAAGCTCCTTGAGGCGAATCTCCTCTGCGTCAAGGCTCTTCTCAACAGTCGCCAACTCCTCTGGGGCTTCTACCTCCGTTGGTCTCTGCTGCTCCTCTACTACGCCCTCTGCCGACTGCTCATCAGCACGTGGGGCTTTGTAAAATGCTATCTTGATAGCTTCAACTGTTCGACGCAATGACTCGATAGGCTCCTTCTCAAGAAGTCTTTCGAGTAGCGCGACAAGCTCCGCGCGGCTCTTACCTGCAAAGCACTCTTCGCTAGTGTTCTCTAGTATCTCCATTACTATATATAATAATTTATAACTCGCAAATATAATCAATTTTCCGATCATATATAGTAATTTCAGATTATTTTATTTACCACAGTAAAAAAATGACCTTAAAATTTCGAAAAACTGCCCAACATTGCCTATTTTTTCGTATATTGGTGGTCGTTATATAATTTTCGCACTACTATAGAGACTCTAACTAGCAATATATGTTTCAACAACTAATAACACATAACATCTTCGAATTACCAGTCGTGAGCCCCGAACTGAAATTCCTTATCATATTGGGAATTACACTACTAGCTCCTCTGGTTCTCGATAAATTGAAGATTCCCCATATACTTGGGCTGATCCTCGCTGGTGCTGTAATCGGAGAGCATGGACTACACATTCTGGATCGCGACAGCGGAATTGTGATGTCGGGTACGGCTGGTCTGCTCTATATAATGTTCTTGGCTGGTCTCGAAATCGACATAAACGAATTTGTGAAGAATCGCTGGCGAAGTATCATCTTCGGACTCTTTACATTCTTAATACCGATGGTTTTGGGAACTTTGGCGGGGTTATATCTGCTCCATTTTTCGATGATAACCTCGGTGCTTTTGGCTAGTATGTTCGCTTCGTATACTCTGCTCGCCTACCCAATTATCTCGAAGATGGGGCTCAAACGAAATCCCGCTGTGACGGTTACAATCGGAGGAACGGTGATCGCGGAGTCGGCTGCACTGTTGGTATTGGCGGTGATTGTCGGTATGACAGGTGGTGTGATCGACGCTTCGTTTTGGCTCTCGATGATTAGCAAGATCGTAATCTTTGTGGTTGTGATATTTGGTGGTTTTCCGCATATCGCTAGGTATGTCCTGAAGCACTGCCACAACGGTACGATGCAGTATATATTTATCCTCTTTATGCTCTTTTTGGGCTCGATCACCGCAATGATCGCTGGTGTGGAGGGTATCATTGGTGCACTATTTACGGGGCTAGCTCTCAACCGTTTGATCCCTAGCTCGTCAGCTCTGATGAATAGGATTGAGTTTGTTGGAAATGCAATCTTTATCCCATTCTTTCTTATCAGTGTTGGAATGTTGATCGACTGCCAAATCTTCCTCTCAGATATCACGACGCTCTACACTGCGCTCATAATGACAGTGATGGCGATCGTCTCGAAGTATCTAGCGGCAGAACTTACTCGACGCTGCTTCAGATACTCCGCCGATGAGGGTCTTGTAATCTTTGGACTTAGCAGCGCACACGCTGCCGCTACATTGGCGATTGTGCTTGTGGGTTACAACACTGTTTTGGGCGTTGACGAGATGGGAGAGCCAATCCGCCTCCTCAATTCGAGCGTCTTGAATGGTAGTATTGTGATGATATTCTTCACCTGTACCGTTGCTACAATCGCCGCTCAGAGAGGTGCTAACAGACTGGCGATGAACGAGGCGATCAACCTTGATGGAGATACCGATGACACCGACACCAACAAAATTCTGCTACCGATGAACTCGACAGATGGCGTTGGCGAGTTGGTATCGCTCACCCACTTGATAGCCCCTGCAAACTCTGTTGTGATGGTTGCGAGTGTGGTCTCAGATGCCAAAGATGAGCAGAAGCAGATCGCCACATCGAAGAAGATATTTGATATTGCGGTGCACAGTGCGGCGGCGATAGATAGATCACTGGAGACCCTACTTCGATACGACACAAGCTACACGAATGGAATCTCGAATATTGTTCGCGAAAATAACATCGAGGATCTTATATTAAATATAAATACAGACAAGGAATTTTCGGCATCGGTGATTACCAAGATTATAGATGTGTCGGATCACTGGTCGAGTGTAACGACCTATATGTATCGCGCATACCAACCAATAAGCACTATTCGACGACACATAATAATTGTGCCTGCACATGCCGAACAGGAGATGGGCTTTAGAGCGTGGGTGATTAAGGTGTGGTCGCTTCTCAAAGCGACTGGAGCTACTGCGATAATATTTGCAACCAAGGAGACAATAACCGTACTCCAGAGAATCAACCAAGCGATACCTCTTCCGATCACCTTCCACGAGACATTGACCTATTATGATCTAAGGATGGTGCCGAGGAATTTGAGGCGAGACGATGGCTTGATCTTTGTGTTGAGCAAGCGATTAAGCCCATCGTATGATATACATATGGACAAAATCCCAGAGTACATAAACAAACACTTCACCCTCCATAACTTTATTCTGATCTATCCATACCAAACGGGATCGATCAAGGGAGATCTGGATGGTTTGACAAATGTTGCGTCACAAAATATCATCACCAAAATAGAGGATGTGATCGATTGTGTGATAAGGGTAATTAA
>JBCQUC010000093.1:0-5966 GCA_047174275.1 Rikenellaceae bacterium
TGTAGAGATCCTGAAACAAGTTCAGGATGACGAAATTTTCAATTTCGTATCTCACCTGGGACTGTTAATAAAAGTAAGTCCCCATTTTATAAAACCTTTATAAGTCGCTATAATTGTGATGATTACAAAGATTGAAAAATGTTTTATCGGACACTAATAATTGAAAATATCTTTTGCATGGAGCTAGCAATCTATTATATTGTTGTTTAATTGACTACTTTTGAGTCGTTTCGATCATTTTGATAACAGCTGTTGGATTAAACTCCGTGAACCACTGTATGGATTTATCGCGTCGAAACCATGTCATTTGACGCTTTGCGTATCTGCGACTATTGCGTTTTATCAACTCTATGGCGCGAGCCATATCATATTCTCCATCAAAATGGGCAAAGAGTTCACTATATCCAACACTCTGAAGTGAGTTGAGATGACGCATAGGGTATACACCCCTCACCTCTTGGATCAACCCTTCGTCTACCATCTGATCGACTCGTCGATTTATTCTATCGTATAGCTCTTCACGTGGCAGATCTAGCCCAATCTTTATGATCTGGAAATCACGTTTTTGAGCGTTGCAACCTCTAAACGATGAGTATTTTGCACCCGATGCTCGACAGATCTCAACAGCGCGCATTACACGTGCTCCATTTTGGCGATCAACAATTTCATAGTACTCTGGGTCAAGTAGTTGAAGCTCTGCCAACAGATCTTCTAAGCCACCATTAAGAAAAGATTCTCGAACATCATTTCGTATCTCTTCGCTCACTGTTGGGAGTGTGTCGAGCCCTTCACATAGAGCCTTTATGTATAATCCAGAGCCACCAACAGCAACAACAGTATCAAACCTTTGGAATAACTCATCGAGTCGCTCCAAGGCATCGTGTTCGTATCGTCCAGCATTATAATCCTCGCTCAATTCGCGACACGCAATAAAATGGTGCTCCACCTCCATTAGATCCTCAGCCGTAGGTTGAGCCGTGCCAATTGGTATTCCTCGATAAAACTGCCTAGAATCGGTCGATATAATAGGTGCGCCAAAGTGTTTGGCGATATGCATGCTCAATGAGCTTTTGCCAGAACCCGTAGGCCCAACAATAACGATCAAACGCTTTGGGGTTATATATTTTTGATCTGACATAGGTAGTATTTCTAATAATATTGTTGTATCTTTGTCTTCGAATTGATACAAAGATAGTAAAAAATGAAGAATATACGCAATTTCTGCATCATTGCACACATTGACCACGGTAAGAGTACTCTGGCTGATCGTCTTTTGGAGAAGACTAACACCCTTAACCAACGACAAATGCAGGCACAGGTGCTCGACGATATGGATCTTGAGAGAGAGAAGGGTATAACGATTAAGAGTCACGCCATTCAGATGGAGTATCGTGCTCAGAATGGCGAGGAGTATATCTTAAATCTCATCGACACCCCTGGTCACGTGGACTTCTCATATGAGGTCTCACGCGCTATCGCATCGTGCGAGGGTGCTTTGTTGGTTGTGGATGCTACTCAGGGTATTCAGGCGCAGACAATCTCGAACCTATATCTTGCCGTTGGAAATGATCTGGAGATTGTGCCCGTGATGAACAAGATTGATGTGGAGTCGGCGATGGTTGATGAGGTTCGCGATCAGATCATTGATTTGATCGGTTGCGATGCAGATGATATTCTTTTGGCTTCGGGAAAGACTGGTCAAGGTGTGTCCGAAGTTTTGGAGGCGATCATTGAGAAGATCCCAGCCCCGAAAGGTGATGTCAATGCACCGCTTCAGGCTCTGGTCTTTGATTCGGTCTTTAATCCATTCCGCGGTGTTATTGCCTACTATCGTATCTTCAATGGTCGTATTCGCAAAGGTGAGAAGGTTAAGTTCTTCAGCACGGGCAGTGAGTATGATGCTGGTGAGATTGGCGTATTGAAGCTCGATATGGCGCAGCGAAATGAGATATGCGCTGGCGATGTGGGTTATATATGTTCGGGAATCAAAAACTCTAAGGATATCAAGGTTGGAGATACAATAACAACTCTTGAGAACCCTTGCGAGGAGTCAATAGCTGGTTTCGAGGATGTTAAACCTATGGTCTTTGCAGGAATCTACCCTGTTGTTGCCGATCAATACGAGGATCTACGTACGTCACTCGACAAACTACAGCTCAATGACGCATCGTTGACTTACGAGCCAGAGAGCTCTCTAGCCCTAGGTTTTGGATTCCGTTGCGGATTCTTGGGGCTTCTACATATGGAGATTATCCAAGAGCGTCTCTATCGAGAGTTTGACATGGATGTGATTACAACTGTGCCCAATGTCTCATATAAAATAACAACCACCTCGGGCGATGAGTTTGAGGTACACAACCCATCGGGGCTTCCAGAGGTTACAAAGATTGCAAAGATCGAAGAGCCATACATCAAGGCGCAGGTGATTACCAAGGCGGAGTACCTAGGAAATGTATTGAGCCTATGTATCGGAAAGCGTGGAGTTATGACCAACCAAACATTCATCACGCAGGATCGTGTAGAGGTGAACTTCGAGATGCCACTATCGGAGATCGTATTTGACTTCTACGATAAGTTGAAGAGCAACTCTAAGGGTTACGCTTCGTTTGATTATCACCGTTGTGGGCACAAAGTGAGTAAACTCGCCAAGCTAGATATATTGTTGAATGGAGAGCCTGTCGATGCACTCTCGTCACTTATTTATGCCGATAACGCATATGATTTTGGTCGTAAGATGTGCGAGAAGTTGAAGGAGTTGATCCCACGTCAACAGTTTGATATCGCAATCCAAGCGGCTATTGGAGCGAAGATCATTGCTCGTGAGACTGTAAAGGCTGTACGTAAGGATGTGACAGCGAAGTGCTACGGAGGAGATATCTCTCGTAAGCGAAAACTCCTCGAGAAGCAGAAGGCAGGAAAGAAGCGTATGCGACAGATTGGAAATGTGGAAGTTCCACAGAGCGCATTCCTCGCTGTGTTGAAGATGGATTAGACTCTTTTCCTATAAATTTCACTCAAAAACTTGTTTTTTAGAACTTTTTAATGTAATTTTGTAACTAGAAGTATGAATAATTAGGGTTGTATCTAATATTTTTTAACCCAAATGTGCAACATATGGTTTGATAATAGAGTGATGTTTGGAGAGGTCAAAAATACCCCCCCGCGCTAACTACCTATCAATCAACAATTTACACCCCATGGCAACTAATCCCTGCCATGGGGTTTTCTGCGTTCATGTCAATAACTCATAATAAAAATAATATAGTCAAATATGCTTGGTCTCCAAGGTTGAATTGTGTAGTCTGTTGGCACCATGTAACGACTCTGAAAGAGTCGTCATCCTGAACTTGATTCAGGATCTCCCGATTTTTTCGTTAGAAAAAACTCGGGTACGAAGATAATATCTTGAGGATTAGAAATTTACGAAGGTGAAAAAGTTGTGCCCGAGTTTTCGTTCCGAAAATCGGGAGATCCTGAATCAAGTTCAGGATGACGAAATTTTTAATTTCGTATCTCAAGTGGGACTGCTAGAAAATTTTATTAGATAAATATATAAGTAGGGTAAAATAATTATTGGTGTGTTTTTAAGAGTGCTATTGGAGATGAGATTTTTTGCTATTGAATTGAAAATATAGTGGTTCTACATTGAGATTCAATAGTGAAAAATATCGCTCCAAGAGTACTTTTAAAAATATGGCGATAATTGTTTTACACTACTTAATAACTCACAATAAAAATAAATTACAATGAAAACAAACTACGAAGCACCTCAAATTGAGGTAATTGAGATCGAGGTAGAGGATGTGCTCTGCCAAAGTGCAACTGCACCAAGTACGGCAGATAGTCCATCTAACTTTAGCAACGGCGGTGGCGCATGGTAAACCCCTAAAGACAAAAACAATGAGAAAATTATTAAAAACCTTTGCGCTTGCAGCAGTAGCTGTTGTGGGTGCAGTGTCGTGTTCCGAGAGTGCGGTCGATGACATCATCACACCATCTGGCACAAGTGGCGTTACACTCTATGCCACCACCCCTAGCGAGGCATCTACCAAAGTTTCGTTCACCGATGAGGGTGATTATATCAATCTTGAGTGGGAGGCAGGCGACTCTTTCACCCTCTACGATAACAATGGCGATGTGGTTGACACCTTTACCACCACAGAGGGCGATGGCAATTTCACCTCAAGCAAAGAAGATCTAATCCTCGAAAGCGACACAACCTACACCGCAAAATACAAAGAGAGTGCAAATATCTACGAGCAAGAGGGTGACGAAATCAGCAACCTAGATGCAGCGTGCCAAATGGAGGCAACATTCACCTATGGAAAGGCTACCTCGCTTACCTTTGAGCACCAAATGGCAATCATGACCTTTGAGTTCGAGAGTGCTGAGCGTCCAGCAAAACTCATCTTCGAGAATGGTGATGAGAGCTATACTGTGACCTATACAAGCATAGAGCCATCAGTAGATAACATCTACACCTCTCACATCATGGTTAACCCATGCAATGCAACAGATCGCACCCTAACATTCAAATTCTATGATAGTGAGGAGACAGCCTACGATATCCGCACAACAACGAGCTCAATAGCCTACGAAGCAGGTTACCGCTACACCGCCTCTACCTCTAGCCTCGCAACCAGAGATTGGAGTGGATCGGGAACAGAGGCAGACCCCTACCAAATCGAGAATGCAACCCAACTGCGCCAACTCTCTACCAACGTAGCTGCTGGCACAAATTACTCTGGTGAGTACTTTGAGATGACATGCGATATCGACTTGGGTGGTGTCAACGCTGATGGCACAATTACAGCAGAGAACGAGTTCACCACGATTGGATATTTCGGCAGATCCTTCTGCGGCACCTTCGATGGCGGTGGTCACGAAGTGTCGGGGTTGTATATCAATCAGCCAGAGAGCGCGTATCAAGGTCTCTTTGGTTATATCGATTCTGCAACCATCAAAAACCTAGGAGTGAGCGGTAGTGTGATGGGACAATATGGTGTCGGCGGTGTTGTGGGATGCGCTGTTTCTTCTACAGTGAGCAATTGCTACAACACGGGATCAGTCGTGGGATCAGACAATTATGTCGGTGGCGTTATGGGATGGAGTGTCACGTCTACAGTAAGCAACTGCTACAACACGGGATCGGTCAAGGGATCAAGAAGAGTCGGCGGTGTCGTGGGGGATAGTATTACTTCTGCTACAGTGAACAACTGCTACAACACGGGATCGGTCGAGGGAGCAAGCATGGTCGGCGGTGTCGTGGGATGCTCTGTTCGTACAGTGAGCAATTGTTACAACACGGGGTCAGTCTATGGATCAGGCGATTTTGTCGGCGGTGTTGTGGGGGATAATATTGATGCTACAGTGAGCAATTGCTACAACACGGGGTCGGTCAAGGGATCAGACGATTCTGTCGGCGGTGTTGTGGGAGAGAATTGTGGTACGGTGAGCAACTGTTACAACACGGGGTCGGTCGAGGGATCGAACGATTCTGTCGGCGGTGTTGTAGGATATAGTGATGAAATAGTTGAGAACTGCTCATACGACTCGTTGGTTTATGAAGGCGATGCGGTCGGTTGTAATGATGATGGAACAGTTGATAACACCGAAGGTAATGCCTCGCTAAAAACTGACATGAAGGACGGATCGTTTGCCGAAACGCTCAACGGCGATCAAGACCCAGAACCATGGAAAGAGGATTCCACGGACATCAACAACGGCTACCCAATCCTAACTTGGCAGTAGTAGAACTCTTTTAATGCATAATTTATTCACAATTCATAACTCTTAATGGGTTGTGAATTGTGATTTTTTTTGCTAATATCACATCTCGTTACTCTCCGATCTAACTACCCGACAAAAAATCAAACACCCCACGCCCATTGCATAACCGTCCATAATTGTAGAGCGCAGCGACCAATGCCTCAAGCCCATATTTCACAAACGACTTAGCCAAATAT
>JBCQUC010000094.1:0-5922 GCA_047174275.1 Rikenellaceae bacterium
ATAGCGACGTTTGATCTCGACGAATGGGTGTTGGTTTCATAAACAATATCTGCAAGTTTTACACCATAAAGATATAAAAACTTGCAGATATTTCCAAATTTTTAATGCATTTAATTTGCTACAAATCAGCATGTTATATTTAAGGGTCGACTAAATAACAAAAAAGGGTGGCGAATCAATTTCAACGATTCGCCTCCCTTTTAAAAAATAGGCTGCCTCATCTGGGCAACCTATTGTTGTATGATAGTAAAGAGCTAGATTATACCAATCCAGAGAATCCCATAAACGCCATAGCTAAAATTCCTGCGGTGATTAGAGCGATTGGGATACCTTTGAATGCATCAGGTACTTCATCTAGATCTAACTGCTCACGAAGTCCCGCAAAGAGCACCATCGCAAGCCAGAATCCCAATGCTGAGGCTACTGCATAGACAATACTCTCCAACAGTGAGAACTCCTTCTGGATCATGAGAATTGCCACTCCCAACACTGCACAGTTTGTTGTGATAAGTGGCAAGAAGATTCCCAACGCTTGATACAATACGGGAGATACCTTCTTCATGATGATCTCCACCATCTGCACCAACGCCGCGATCACCAAGATAAAGACAATCGTCTGCATATAGACAATATCCAATGGAACAAGTATGTAGCTCTGGATCAACCAAGCCACAGCCGATGCAATCGCCATAACGAAGGTCACAGCAGCACCCATACCAATCGAGGTCTCAACCTTCGAAGATACTCCGAGGAATGGGCAGATACCCAAAAATTGCGATAGAATAACGTTGTTTACGAATATCGCGCCAATAATAATTGTGAAGTATGTTAGCATATCCCTCTATTTTAAGAACTTATTAAACAATACCATCAAATATCCAAGCACGAAGAATGCACCTGGAGCTAAGATGAAGATCAAAGGAGCATACTCTCCAAAACCAAGATCGAAACCAAATATCGCACCGCTTCCCAATACTTCGCGGACAGAGCCAATAGCGGTTAGACCCAATGTAAATCCAAGACCAACGCCCAATCCATCGAGTGCCGAGTCGAAAGGATTATTCTTCGATGCGAATGACTCCGCTCGACCAAGGATCACGCAGTTCACCACAATTAAGGGAATAAAGACTCCAAGGCTTGCAAACAACGCTGGCAGATAGGCCTGCATCAACATACCGATGATTGTCACAAATGAGGCAATCACCACAATAAAAGCTGGGATACGAACCTTATCTGGAATCAAACTTTTGATGAGTGAAATAGCTATGTTTGACATAATCAATACCGCCATTGTTGCAGCACCCATTCCAAGTCCATTGCTTGCCGAGGTTGTTGTTCCCAATGTAGGACACATACCCAAAACCAAGACAAATATCGGGTTGTTTTTGATGATTCCACTTAGAACCAATTGTAATTTATTCATCCTCTCGCCTCCTACTTTAATTTAGATTTAACCGCCTCATAAGCTCGTACAATTGCATCGATGTAGGCACGCGATGAGATCGTAGCACCCGAAAGAGCATCAACCTCTCCGCCATCTTTGGTTACGCGAAGATCTACATCCGCTATCTTCTTGCCCTTGATACTTGCAAGTACAACATTGTCGGGATCTGTCAAGTGTGATCCAAGCCCTGGAGTCTCGCTATGGCTCAATACATTGACATTAATAAGTTCTCCCTCGGGAGAGATTCCTACCATCACTGTAATTACTCCAGCATAACCACTTTTTGTCATGCTCTTCACGGCATATCCAACCACCTCACCATCTTTTTTTGCAGTGTAGATATCTATAGGAAGGTTGTTAACGGTTGTGCTCTTCATCTTGTTTGAGTCAAACTCTGGGAGCACCATTGTAAGTGCCGCCTCAGTTGCTGCTAATTGTGCCGCAGCGATTGGGTCAGCTGTGATCTTTTGCACCATTGCCACACATGCTGAGGTGACAAATGTAACCCCCAATAGTGACAGAACCATATTTTTTAGTGTATTTTTCATCCTCTTATCTTACTTTGTGCCGAAGCGTTTTGGTTTGACATATTTGTTGATTAGTGGCACGCAGCTATTCATTATCAAGATCGCGAACGAAACACCCTCTGGATATGCTCCCCAAAGGCGGATCAACATCGTAATAACTCCAATTCCGACACCAAAGATCAACATCCCTTTGTGTGTCATCGGAGATGTTGTATAGTCTGTAGCCATAAATACAGCTCCCAATATTGCGCCTCCAGCCAAGATATGGAAGAGTGCAAATTGAACCGCTCCAAGGGCATCATACCCTGTTCCGAATGCGTAGATAAGTGCAAACAACACCATCGAGCCCAACATCGCAACTGGAGTGTGCCATGTAATTACGTGGCGAAGTATGAGGTAGAATCCACCAAGCAACAAAAGTAGCGAAGCCACCTCTCCAAACGATCCAGGGATAGATCCAAACAACATATCTTGGAAGTCAACATCTGCGGTTGAGAATCCAGCCTTAACCGCTGTAAGTGGAGTCGCTCCCGAGAAGATATCAACAGCCCCCTCAACACTAACCGCAGGGAATGTTGTCATCTGGACTGGATAGGCGATAAGCAAGAATACACGACCCACAAGTGCTGGGTTGAATGGATTCTTACCCAATCCTCCAAAGCTCATCTTCGCAATTGCAATAGCGACCAACGATCCAATAACTACGATCCACAATGGAATCGAGGCTGGGAGGTTAAACGCCAAAAGAAGTCCTGTTACGATAGGTGAGAGATCTGCACCCATAGTCTCATTCATCAGATAGCGACGAATAACAAACTCAAAAAATACTGCCGAAGCAACCGCTATTGCGCTCACAATTAGCACATCAATACCAAAGTAGATGGTCGAAACAGCGAGTGCAGGGAGCAGCGCGATGATAACATCTCGCATTATTTTCTGGCTCGACTGATCGCCTTTAACATGTGGCGATGGCGATACAAATAGATTATTTGACATTATATTATACTCTTTTTTATTAACGAATTATTTTGCCATCGCACGAGCTCTAATTATTCCCATCACCCTCTGTTTACCCAATCGGATATAATCCAGAAGTGGCAACTGAGCTGGGCATGTGAATTGACAACTTCCACACTCGATGCAATCGGTCACGTTGTGAGCCTCCAAAGTATCCATCGCCGAACGCTTCATGAGCTTCGACAATAGGTATGGTTCAAGTGCCATCGGGCACGCTGCAACACATTTTCCACACTTGATACATGCACTCTCCGCAGCTCGTCGACCCTCCTTTGAGTTGATGATCGTGATACCAGAGCTACCCTTTGTGATTGGTGCTGCAAGGTTTACATATGCTCTACCCATCATTGGGCCGCCTCCGATCACCTTCATTGTATCTTCGGGTAGACCTCCTGCAAGGGCGATCACCTCCTCTGTAGCGACTCCAAAACGAGTCATTACATTGATTGGATTTTTGACTGACTTTCCGCTTACAGTCACTACACGCTCCACAACTGGTTTGTTCTTTTGTACAGCCTCGTAGATCGCAAGAGCTGTAAAGACATTCACCACAACCGCTCCAACATCGATTGGCAACGCTGGCGGAGGTGGAACTTGGCGACCTGTAACAGCCTCGATCAACTGCTTCTCACCACCTTGAGGGTACTTCACTTTGAGCGGTGTAACCTCAATCCCTTTGTAGTTAGCAGCGACTTTTTGCATCAACTCTATAGCGTCGCGCTTGTTATTCTCGATTCCGATATACGCCTTTTTAACCCCGATCGCTCGCATCACAATCGAGACTCCAACAACGATCTCCTCCGTGCGTTGTAACATCGCGCGGTGGTCTGATGTTAGGTACGGTTCACACTCTACACCATTGATAACCAAGACATCTGCCTTTTTTGTTGGTGGAATGCTCAACTTCACCTGTGTTGGGAATGTCGCTCCTCCCATACCTACGATTCCACCCGCCTTGATCTTCTCGATGATCGCTGCTGGCTCTAAAGTACACTCCTTAACAAGCTCTGGCGAGAGGTCGATACCCTCAGCCCACTCTTCGGCATCGTCAGCTGCTCGCTCGATGGTAATCATCTGCGTCATAAGACCCTGCGCATTTGGTTGTGGCGCAACGGCTTTGACTGTTCCTGTGATCGACGAGTGGATATTTGCCGACATAAAACCTGTCGCTTGAGCAATCAGCTGCCCTGTAACAACTTTGTCGCCCTTTGCTACGATTGCTGTTGCTGGTGCTCCGATATGTTGCGCGAGCGGGATATTTACCTTTAGTGGTAGATTAGCCGTTGTGATCGCAACACTGTGGCTTAATTTATTCTCTGGTGGGTGGATTCCACCCAATGAAAAACTCTTCATACTCTCTCTCTATGCCTCCTCTTTTTTAGGTTCAACAATAACCTTTAGTGGCTCCATATTTACTAGCTTGATCGCTTTTGTTGGACATACATTGTAACATTTGCGGCACAATTTACACTTCAACGGGTCGATATACGCCAAGTTGTTTTTGATCTCTATAGCGTCGAATTTACACTCTTTCACGCACTTACCGCAACCAATACAGCCCGACTTGCATGCTTTCATCACCTGAGCACCCTTCTGAGTCGATGCACACGCAACATAGATCGCACGATCCTTTGGCCAACGCTTTCTAAGCTCGATAAGTGATCGAGGGCAAGCCTTTGTGCACGCTCCACACGAAGTACACTTTGTAACGTCGATCTCCACAAGTCCAGTCTCCTCGTTGATCTTCATTGCGCCAAATTTGCAGACCGCAACGCAATCACCATAACCCAGACACCCCGAAGGACAACCACTCTCACCGATATAGAGCGATGAAGCTACAGCACAAGACTTCGCACCATCGTAGGTGTTTGTACGAGGGCGTTTCTCCTTGCATCCAGCGCACTTTAGAGTTGCGCTAGTAGGCATCTTCTCAGCCGCCGCTTTGCCCAAATGAGCCGCCGCTGCCTTCATCACATCACCACCACCCACAGGGCAGAAGAGCTCCGAGATATCATCCTGAGTTACAAATGCCGCAGCAAAACCACGACACCCCGCAAATCCACATCCTCCGCAATTTGCCCCTGGCAACATCTTCTCCACCTCGTCGATGCGCGGATCTTCATCGACGCGAAAGCTCTGAACCACATAGTAGAGGATCACAGCTGCGACGATTCCCAAGGCACTCAGAGTGCCTACCGTAAATATTAAACTATCCATTCTTATTTTAGTGTGTTATTTCAGTTTTCTCAACCTCAAAATTAACTACTCGCTCGAAACGATCTCTAAAGATATAGACCACTCCATAGTATATAGCGGTAATAGCGAAGGTCACCAGAGCTGCAATCCCCTCCTCTAATCCGAGCGAGACCCCAACAGCAAGCGACCCAATAAAAACAATAAGTGGGATGATATACGCCACAATAACGGCTATCATCCCGACTCTATATGTAATGCTAACATCGACCATGTCACCAACTTTGAGTGACTCAGCGCAGCTACTAACAACCCTCATGATGCGTGTCGAACCACCCTCATCTTTACCCTTTGATGAGGTGCATACACTCTTCGCCTTACAGCCATCGCAAGCCTCTACGGCACGCAAAGAGATATTGATAATATTACCTTGTTCAAGCGATATTACCTCTCCATTGTGATGAAAGCCATTTCGATTCATAAAATTATGAGCTAATTTTCTGCTAATTTACACATTTTTGTGTAAATCGCAAAATTTTAAGTAGGGTAAAATAATTATTGGTGTGTTTTTAAGAGCGCTATTGGAGATGAGATTTTTTGCTATTGAATCGAAAATATAGTTATGGTGGGTTCTAATTTTTCTTTTTTACTTCAAAATTTAGGACAAGAACCCGTAACGTCCTAAATTAAAGCATCTATTTAATGTCAAAGTTATATAAAAAAGTTCAATAAATCAAACTT
>JBCQUC010000095.1:0-5802 GCA_047174275.1 Rikenellaceae bacterium
TATGTTGCCGTTTTCTCTTTCATACACTCAACTCCAAATCTTTTCAGAATTTGTTGCTATCTTTGTGAGTGGATAATTTTGCCGACTATGAAGATTCTGATAATTGAGGATAATGCGGAGCTGTCACGTAGCATCTGCGACTACCTCACCTCGCTTGACTATGATTGTGAGGTGGCTTATAACTGTGCGCAGGCGTTGATGAAGATTGGGGAGGGTGTATATAATTGCATCTTGCTTGATATTGGTTTGCCCGATGGGTCGGGATTGGATGTGCTGGAGTCGCTCTCGAAGCATGGAAAACGTGATGGTGTGATTATTATCTCGGCTAAGGATTCGCTCGATGATAAGATCCGTGGTATCGAGATGGGGGCTGATGACTATTTGGTGAAGCCGTTTCACTTGGAGGAGCTTGCTGTGAGGGTCTTTTCGGTTATCCGCAGAGGTAGTTTTGGGGGCAATAAGAACGAGATTTTCTTTGGTTCGCTCAGAGTAGATTTGATGAGCAAAGAGGCTTTTTATGGTGGTGTGAAGTTCCAAAAACTATCTAATAAAGAGTATAAATTACTACTCTTATTCCTCTCGTCGCCTCGTTGGGTACTCTCCAAAGATGCCATTGCAGAGCATCTGTTGGGTGATAATATCGACACGTTCGACAACTTCGATTGCGTCTATGCACACGTTAAAAACCTACGCAAAAGGCTACGTGAAGCAGGGTGTGAGGAGTATTTGAAGAGTGTTTACGGAATGGGTTATAAATTCAGCGACTAACTATGGCTACTAAACTAACTACCAAAACTTTGCGCATATATGCCCTGCTTGCTGTGGGGGCATTGCTAATCATCGCACCGATATTTTATACGATGATTGACCGCCTCTGGATTGAGGATATTGACGAGTCGATGATCTATGAACACGAGGAGCTTTTGTCGAATATCAAGAGTGGTGAGCTGTCGGCTGCGGAGTTTGAAAATTACGTTGAGATCAGCCATAAATTGGGTGGGACGATTGCTATTTCTGCGATTGCGAACGGTTCTGTGCCACTACAAGATTCGATTTATTATCACTCAAAATATGACACAATCCACGGACACGAAGAGCCATATCGAGAGTTTAGAACCTCGGTCAAGGTGGAAAACAGGGCATATCAGGTGATTTTTACTCGTGATTTAGTTGAGAGTGAGGATTTGATCGGTAGCATAGGTTGGTTGTTTTTTGCCCTCTTTGCGCTGCTCTTGACCCTTAGTTTTGTGGTGATGTCTCGCTACTCTGCGCACCTTTGGCGACCATTTTTCGAGATGGTGGAGCGACTTAAAAATCTAAAACTCAATCAGTCGCAGACGATGGATGTGGAGTGCAGAGATGTCTACGAATTTGAGCAGCTACACGGCTCAATCAATGAACTTTTGGAGAAGAATCACAAGATATTCGTGGCGCAAAAGGAGTTCACCGAGAACGCTGCCCACGAGATGCAGACTCCGATTGCGGTCGTCAAGATGCAGGTAGATATGTTGCGCAGAAGTTGCGGAGATAGTGAGTCTTTGCAGACGATTTCGAGCAACGTTCGATATATGACCTCGCTGAGTCGCAATCTACTACTTTTGAGCAAGATTGAGAATAGACAATACCTACTTCAAGATAGCGTTGATGTCAAATCTGTGGTGCAATCCTTAGCCGAAAATGTGCAAGAGGAGTTAGAGATGGTGGGGGGTGGTGTCGAGATTATCGGCGATGGATCAACACTCAACAACTGCAATGAGGCTCTATTTAAATCGCTATGTAACAACCTATTGACCAACGCAATAAAGTATAGCAAAAGCGAAACAAAGATAGAGATAGCCCTCTCAAAATCGCAAATTACATTCTCAAATATAGGTTCAGATACTCCACTCGACAAGAGCAAAATATTCAACAGATTCTACAAAGCAAACCCCACAACATCGGGTTCTGGGTTGGGACTATCCATCGTAAAAAGCATCTGCGAGATACTAAATTTCGAAGTCGATTACACCTTTGAGAGCGACAATAAACACTCATTCATCGTAAAATTCTAAATCTTTTCAGATTTGAGTTGTAGGTTTGTCATCAAACTAAAATTCTTAAATATGAAAAGAATAAAATTACTATTACTCTCTGCGCTGACGATGGTTGGCGCAACGACCTATGCAGCCGATCGTGAGGTGACGATTTCGGGCGCAGTTAAGGATGGAGAAACCGCTAAGACACTCCCTTATGCCACGGTGCAGGTAGTTGGCGAAAACGGAAAAGTTCTTGCTGGAGGTATCACCACTGACAACGGAACATTCTCACTAAAGTGTGATGCCGAAGGGGATGTTAAGATCGAAGTATCGTTTGTCGGTTATAAGGATATGACTAAAAAGATCTATGTCGGAGAACTTAATGATAACTACGCAGTGGGTGCGCTTGCGCTCAAACCATCATCGTTAAATATTGGAGAGGTTACGGTTAAGGCTGACGCTCCAAAGGTCTCGGCAAGTCTCGAAAAGCAGAGTTTCGCACTCGACAAGAACGTTGCACAGAGTGGAGGCTCGGTACTCAAAGCGATCTCAAATCTGCCTGGTGTAACAGTTGACGGCAATGGTTCTGTGTCGCTCCGTGGTAGTGATAATGTGCTGGTTTTGATTGATGGCAAGCAGTCGAGTTTGACAGGTTTTGGCACCGCTACCAACCTCGATAATATCTCTGCATCGAACGTTGAGAAGATTGAGATAATCAACAATCCATCAGCTAAATACGACAGCAAGGGTAACGCAGGAATCATCAATATCGTCTACAAGGAGAACCTGGAAAAGGGCTTCAATGGCGAGGTCGGTTTGGCGTTCGGAATAGGTGAGATGACCCACTCTCCTGCGAACCTAGACCTTGGAGGCATCGAGATGCAGGATAAGTATGCGTTCACCCCCAAATTGCTCCCAAATGTAAATGTAAACTACCGCTCCGACAAGATCAACTACTTCCTAAATGCTGAGGCAATAGCTCGTCACAAGGTGGGGAGCAACGTCTTTACAGATCGCTATTACGACGATGGTACTGTGATAAATCAGCAATTCTCGGAGATGCGAGAGCAGATCGTTTACGACATCAAATCGGGTCTTGATTGGTATATCTCGGACGCTGATAAATTGACCGTCTACGGCTTGTGGCACAACGAGTATCACTTCGATAATGGTGCTGTCCCTTACGACTATAACAATGGCGATGTGCGTATGTGGAACTGGCGTGAGGACGAGGATACGTGGTTTATGAATGGTACACTGCTCTACACTCACAACTTCGATGAGGCGGGTCACACTTTGGAGTTTACATACAACTTTACAGGTGGTCGTGAGGATGAGTTGTTCCCTTTCTCGGATAAGTATTACACTAATGGTCAGCAGGTTGGTGATACTAAATACGACAGCACACACCTATTCTTGTGGGAGTTTGTCCACAACTATAAGCTCGACTATGTTCGCCCACTTTCGCACGGACGTTTGGAGAGCGGTCTTGACTTCGATTTCCACCATATTCCGATCGACTACTTCGTTCAAGAGGGTACGCCTACAACAGGTAAATTAAACCCCAATTTGGGTAATTGGTCGGACTATCAGGAGAATGTATATGCCGCATATTTGAACTACGTATATGAGTCTAAACACACTGAGATTGAGGCAGGTGTGCGATTGGAGGAGACCACAACGGACTACATCCTAAACGACACCTACACCTACTATCCACCCCACACAAAGGAGGATTATTTGAAGCTATATCCATCGGCAAGATTTACCTACAAGATCGACCAGAACAACAGACTATCGCTCTTCTACAACAAGCGTGTAGATCGCCCAAGCGAGTTCGATTTGCGTCCATTCCCGAAGTATGATGAGCCTGAGGTATTGCGCACAGGTAACCCAACTCTTGCACCACAATTCACCGACCACGTGGAGCTTGCCTATAAGATGCGTTGGGAGGGTGGATTTATCTATGCGGCAGGATATTACAAGTGGATCGAGAACTCAATATATCGTGTCGCAATGGCTGGATATGACCCACAAGAGCCATATCTAATCAGCTACATTCCTCAGAACTTCGGTGACTCTACAAACGCAGGATTTGAGATCACAGCGGAGCAGAAATTGACATATTGGTGGTCAGTCGATGGCTCATTCAACTGGTACAAAAATACGATTGAGGCACACTCTGGCGTGGTTTATTACCCCAAAGAGCTAACATATAGTGTCGATGGCTCAGAGACCAATACGTGGAACGCAAAGGCAAACACATCAGTAGATTTGGAGAATGGTTTGAGTGCACAACTATCGTTCATCTACAACGCTGCTGACATCACTCCCGTTAGCTCACTATCAGATCATTATAGCCTAAACTTCGGAGTAAGCTACCCAGTAATTAAGGGTGCAGGCGAGATCTATTGCAACGCCACGGACATACTCAACACCGACCGAGTAACCGAGACAATCCACAGCGAGGGTCTCAAAATGGTGCGCACCGATTATCTCGAAACACAGACCGTAACAATCGGCTTCAAGTATAAGTTCTAAATAGAGAGGTATGCTATTCTGAGCCGAAAGGAGTCAGAGTTGTGCATTAAACGTTAAAAAGCGACAACACAGGTGCACACGCTACCTATGTTGTCGCTTTTTTATGCATAATCTTCGCCTCAGTCGTCATCGTTGCGGTGGCTCTCATTGCGTAGAGAGTTGATATATGCAACACTTACGACTGCAAGGAGTAATCGCAAGGCTCGGTGTTGCATATTTCAAAGTTCTAAAGCGACCTTTGCCACTGCAATGGTGATGGCTGAGGGGATTATATTGACCGACACCTCTCCAAAATAAAGAAATAAGGCAGATTATTTGCAGGTAATAAAATTATTACCTATTTTTGTAAAAACAGATAATACTATGCCGACACTATTAATTTTATTTGGAATACGATTTTTCTTCTACTCTCGTGAGCATCTGCCTATTCACGTTCATATCGAGACATCTGACGGAATGGCAAAATTCGAGATTGAGAATGAAATAATCCTAAAGGAGAACAAGGGTGTGAAGCCCAAAGATATTAAGCTCGCAGAGAGCATTTTGGAGGAGAACCGAGAGAATTTCATTCGTGAGTGGAAGCAGTTCTTGGGTAACAATTTAAAATAGTACAGCTATGGATGTGAAAAAAGTATGGTTTGAGGATGATAAAATCTTCATTCTCATCGAAGATGGCAAAGAGCTTTGGCAATCAATTTCGTGGTATCCAAGGCTAATGAGTGCAACCGAGGAGGAGCGAGCGGAGTTTCGCGTCAACGCCTTTGGTATTCGTTGGGATAAACTCGACGAAGATGTGAGCTTTGAGAGTTTCACTTATGAGGAGCGAGAGCCGACAAATGAAGTGGCACAGGCTTTCAGTCGTCTCAAAGAGATCAATGTATCTAAACTTGCCGAGCGTATGGGGATCAATCAGTCACTCTTGGCGAGTTACATTTGCGGTTCTAAAAAACCATCACTGGAGCGCAAAAGAGAGATCGAAAAGGCTCTACATCAGTTGGGTAGTGAGCTGATCAGTATTCGACTTGGGTAGAGATATAAGGCTTAAAATAAGATAACCGCATAGGCTAAGCTTTAATCTTGCCTATGCGGTTATTATAGTTAGCTAAAAACACCATCCTGCCTATTCATCTGAATATAGATCGGCTGTTGATTGAAAGATCGTGTAACTTTACGTAGTAGCCACCTGCGGAAAATATCCGCCTCATAACTCTCAACCTGCATCGCAATAGCGATTACAACCTCCAAT
>JBCQUC010000025.1:0-29615 GCA_047174275.1 Rikenellaceae bacterium
TCCTGAACTTGTTTCAGGATCCCTAACTATCAGTGTTTCAGATTCTTTGTAGAGATCCTGAAACAAGTTCAGGATGACGAAATTTTCAATTTCGTATCTCACGTGGGACTGCTAATAAAATTATCGGACACTAATAATTGTTTAGCTGTGAGAGTAACTTTGGGAACTGTCTCTGGCAGGCGAAGTGCTCTTAAGGGGAGTTAGCTAATATCTTTGACCGCCTGGGCCGCGTTGAGATTTATTGCTGCTGCCACTTGTGTTGTTGATATATCGATCCATTCCTTCGTAGTCGGATGCTTTTGTCGATGCTTTGCGACCGAAGTAACGTAGGTTGTAGATGAACTGTGCAGAGTAGTAACGCCCCATTGTGATGTTGGTTGTGTTCTGCGAGTAGTTTGTTCCGACATATCGCGAGATAGAGGTGCTTTGATCGAGGGCATCGTTAATGCCGACGTTGATCTCTCCACGCTTGCTCTTGAAGATCTTGCGACCTATAAAGGCGTTACACACCGTATATTGATCGTTGTAGTTGTTTGTGATTCCCAAATATTGCTTATATACAACGTTCGCTGTGAAGGTAAATCCACCGCCAAATACAACCTTCAAGGCTGCCGAAGCACTCTGGTCGAAGTATTGGTTTGTCGAGATAGTCTCGATTGATGTAGCGGCATTGTCTGCCTCGTAGAATTTACCATGCCACTGCAATGTAAAGTCGACATTCTCCGAGATATTACTTCCGAGAACCGTACCCACCGAGTATGTCATCTTGCCTGTTTCGGTCTCTGCTCCGCCAATGATAGTTCCATCATCCTGCACCTCTCCACCAAATATACTTGGAGTTAGCGAGTAGTTAACACCTAGTTTGAAGTTGAGGTTACACTTGATAAAATCGACTGGGAATCCATAATCGAGGTGTGTTCCAAATGACCAATACTCTTTCAGATTCACCCATGTCGTATACTGCTCCGTATCTGCATACTCCACATCTTCGATATAGTAGGTATTTGGAGTTACAACAATATGAGAGGCGATATAGTCATTAGTCTTTTGAGCCGACAACATCCACATCAGTGTGCTACCCTTTTCGAGATTCGAGTGGATATAGCGGAACTTAAGATTTGTGGTGTAAGTTGGTGTCAAATCTGGATTTCCCTTCGAGATATAGTCACCACTAATGGTATAGATGTCTTGCAGGCGCGATATGGCAGGGTTTGTCGTACTAGAGTTAAGATAGATACGCAACGAGTTTTGAGGGTTGAAGTATGCCTGTCCAACCAACGAGTATAGTATATTCTTATAAGTTGGTGTATTGTAGCTCGTTGCATCCTCTTTGTAGGTTGCAGTTTCGAGATCCGAGAGTTGATATGCAACGCTTGCAACCAAGTTACTCTTTTTCTTCATAAAACGGATTCCAGGCCCTACTTTGTGAGTTACATATTTACTTGTTGTAAGACTCGACGATGATGTATTCTCATTTTCGGGTGTGTAGATATAATCAGACTCCGTGTCGTATGATTTTTTGTCGGTCTCCTGATAGCTCTCCGTCACTTTATATGTCAAATTTAATATCCAGTTAGGCGTTATCGGCTCTGTATATCCAACATTACCACTCAAATTACGACGATTGGTTGGATTTGCATTATATTGGTACGAGGATGTTGCATCGGCATTACTATTTGGTTGATTTGGCAGAGTTTCGACCTCTCCTGTACTCTCATAGTTATTGATGCTGACAGTACCTCCAAGTGTCAAGTTACGATTTGTGCCTAAATTTAGTCGATAGTTGGCACTTGTAGTGACATTATAGCCACCCCAACGGTAATCAGAGATGCTACCATAATCCTGATATCCATACGAATAGTTCTCGCCATATCTTGTACCCGATGTTGTTTTATATGGGTCGTTCGATTGAATACTCAACGATGGGCGAATCATCAACGACTGTCTTTTGCTGATCTTCCAGTCGATACGTCCATTGAGTCGATGGTTGATATTGTCGGTATATGAGTCGATTGTGCGGTATAGAGAGTCGATCGATGTTGATTCATCGTCGGTCTCATACCACTTTATCATACTCTCGATATTTGTTGTCTTGGTATGGTTGAAGAAGTAGCTTCCCTGCACCTTCACCTTGTCATCTTTTCCAAAGACATCGGAGTAGTTGAGACCCACAGCATTGACCTTGGCAACTCCTGGCAACTGCTTAATCATAAAACTGCTAGAGCTTGAACTGCTATCATCCGAGACTCCCATAACATCTTCGAATGAGAAGTTCTGTTGGTTGATATTATTCGAGAGTCCAATCACCGTGAATCGGCTTGTACCATGGAATACATTGACACTTCCTCCGATTACATACTTACCAGGATCATCTCCGATATTCGAATCTGGCTCATATCCGCCACCTGCATAGATCTTACCAAATGCACCCTGTCGCATTGTCTCGTGTGTCACGATGTTGATCGTCTTCTCTCCTTGACCATCATCCATGCCCGAATACTCCGCCTCATCGGAGAGTTTATCATAGACCTCGATTCTACTAACAATCTCCGCAGGGAGTGATTTGAGTGCTGTAGCTACATCATTGCCGAAGAACTCTCGTCCATCGATGTAGATCTTCTTCACCTCCTCACCTTGAGCTGTCACCTCACCATCCTCGATCGAGATACCAGGCATCTTCGAGAGTAGACCCTCAACATCAGCGTCGGCCGCCACCTTAAATGCACTTGCATTGTAGTTTAGCGTATCGCCCTTTTGTGAGGATCTGAGTGCCTTCACCTCCTTTACAACGGCCTCCATCTGAACCGAAGATGGGCTAAGCACAATATCGCTGAGCAGAGTCTCTGCCTTGCTGACTGTAACTGTGCGAATATCATTTTGGTAGCCCAAGAATGAGACATTTAGCATATATTCGCCATAAGGGAGCTGAGCTGTGTTGAATACACCTCCTCCATCGGTCGAGTAGTAGACTTTTGCATCGGGGCTGCTTGTCGGAGCTAGCTCGATGATTGCACCTGCGATAGGGAGGTCTGGGGCTTCGGCATCTAGAATCTTTGCCTTTAGCGTACCACTCTGTGCTGCTGCGATTGTCGGGATGATAGTTGTTAGGAGTAGAAGTAGATATAGTTTGAAGTTTGTCATTTTTTGGGTCATTTATTGTTGTTTAAGTAGCGGAAAATAATTATTGGTGTGTTTTTAAGAGTGCTATTGGAGATGAGATTTTTTGCTATTGAATTGAAAATATAGTGGTTCTACATTGAGATTTAATAGTGAAAAATATCACTCCAAGAGTGCTTTTAAAAATATGGCAATAATTGTTTTTCACTACTTAGGTTGTCTTTTATTTGGTCTCCGAAAAAAGTTTTAGCAGTCACACTTGAGATACGAAATTGAAAATTTCGTCATCCTGAACTTGTTTCAGGATCTCTGCGCTATTGCTATATTAACATTATCGTTTGCTGAGATCCTGAAACAAGTTCAGGATGACGAATCCGTTGGATTCGATAACGTGATGCCAATAATTATGTTAATCAAACGCTCTGGATTGTTTAGGTTGTTGTCTACTCTGCCTCTGTGTACCAGCTGGCGTATAGGGTGTAGTCGTGGGCGATTCTCTCGATAATCTCTGAGCGTTGCTCTGGGGTTACTTCGCGGATCTTCTTCGCTGGAACTCCTGCGTAGAGGGTGTTTGGCTCTAGCTTGCTCCCTGTTAACACCAATGCGTTGGCTGCTATGATACATCCACTAGCAACAACTGCATTGTCTAGGATTGTCGAACCCATTCCGATCAAACATCGATCCTCGATTATCGCGCCATGGATCGTGACATTGTGACCCACCGATACATCGTTTCCAATTATCGCCTGCGATGGATTCTTCGCTCCGTCGTAGATTGTATGGATCACCGTTCCATCCTGAATATTTGTTCTATCTCCGATCTTAATTGAGTTTACATCGCCGCGTAACACTGTATTATACCAGATCGACGAGTTCTCTCCAATCGTCACATCTCCAAGTATCACCGCAGTCTCTGCCAAAAAGGTCCCCTCTCCGATCACTGGGCTTTTGCCCCTTACATCTCTAATAAGTGCCATTCTCTATCTAATATTTTGTTTGTTCGAAAAAAGTTACAAAGTAATCACACTTGAGATACGAAATTGAAAATTTCGTCATCCTGAACTTGTTTCAGGATCTCTGCATTATCATCTAAGTATCCATGTGTGCTATGTGTGGTATTATCGTCTGCTGAGATCCTGAAACAAGTTCAGGATGACGTTCCTAAAGGAACGTATCTCAAGTGGGACTATCGATAAAGATAAGCCTCTATTGATTTAAGCAGAGAAATACCATACATTTCAACAATCGTAAAACTTTTGTCAAACATTAATTATTTTGTTTATTCGCTATCTTTTGCTCTGCTCCATAGCTCCTCCATCTGCTCCAAGGAGAGCTCCGCTATAGATTTTCCATCTGCCTCTGCCGCCTGCTCCATCTTCGAGAATCTCGATATGAATTTGCGATTTGTATGCTCCAATGCCGCCTCTGGATCTACATCGTAGAGCCTCGCAGCGTTGATAAGTGCGAAGAATAGATCCCCGAACTCCGCAGCAAGCAGCTCTTGATTGCCACTCTCTACCTCCGCTGCAACCTCCTCGATCTCTTCGCGAACCTTCGCCCATACATCCTCCTTCGACTCCCAGTCGAACCCTGCTGATGCCGCCTTCGATCCTATCCTTACCGATTTAACCATCGCTGGCAACGATTGTGGCACACCGCCCAAGATTCCGCTCTTGCGCATCTTTTTGCGTAGCTTCAACGCCTCCCAATTTTTGCGCACCTCCTCTGTTGTATTGGCTAGTGTGTCGCCATAGACATGTGGATGGCGATACTCCAACTTATTGCAGAGGTCGGTCGCCATATCGGCAAAGTTAAATGCCCCCTGCTCCTCACCCAAGCGAGAGTAGAATACAACATGAAGGAGTAGATCTCCTAGCTCCTCTTTGATCCCTGCCATATCCTTTGTGTCGATCGCTTCGGTCAATTCGTAGACCTCTTCGATTGTATTTGCGCGGAGTGAATCGAATGTCTGTTCGCGATCCCAAGGGCACTTTTCGCGAAGTTCAGTCATCATTGTTATTAGGCGAGCTATCGCCTCTTGGTCTCTCTTCATTTGTTGTTGAAATTGATCTGTAACAAATTATAGTTACTTTTACTAATAGTCCCACTTGAGATACGTTCCTTTAGGAACGTCATCCTGAAACAAGTTCAGGATGACGAAATTTTCAATTTCGTATCTCAAGTGTGACTGCTGGAATAGCTCTGCCAGACAGTCATACAAATATATATATTATTATTTATAATAGGTGTGTGAAAAAAAACGTAGTGTATAGTTGTTGAATAACCCCCTCTATTTTCCCATTTTTTACCACCCACACTCCAATTACGGCATTAACTTTGTAGTTTGTCTCTGTGGCAGGGTTGGGTTATTAAGCACCGCCATTTTTATTTGTGGTTGCTGGGGATTAGGTCGACTTTAATGCGCCCTCTCCTTAATTGAAGTTGTTTTCATACATCTTTCGGTCTATTTTGTTTGCACGCATCCCGACCCTGCCTTTTTTAGCCTCTCGTAAATGTAAAGTGTCGAGCCATGATATAGCTATAGATTGCAGTCACCATCGAACAGATGATCTTGGCTGGAGTCGCCCAGATTGCACACCCCTCAACAAGCCACTTAAGAATTATATAGTTGAGTAGAATCGACCCCACAACCGTAATGGCATAACGAAAGAGTTGAACCTTTATCTTGCGAGATGTAGATTCAAAAACGACATAACGATTGAGCAGAAATCCGATAAAGAATGTTATTGGAAAGACGATAATCAGGGAGGCGACATGTGGCGAGATAAATCCCAGACCATAATTAATGTAGCGCATATCGACTATATGGTGATATATAATATAGTATAGCAAAGAGTCGAGCACAATGTAGTTTCCTGCGCCACAGCCAAAGTATCTAAAACGCTCTCTGGATATGTATCGCCTAAATGGCGGAAGATAGAAGAGATCCACCACCCACTGCAAAGCCTCGACAAACTTAGCAGCAAAATAGTGGAGGGGATTAAAGCCCCCTCCACTACGCATATATTTACTACTACTATTTTTTCTCATGTATCCAAAGATCATCCGCAATGCTAAGACCTAATTCAGATTTTCTGAACGCCTCACACTCCGAAGCACGATCCGACTCAAATATGGATAGTATATATTTGCTACCATATGGATATGCCTTCACCTCAAGATCCTTCAGTTTCTCGACCTTTGCGATCTTTTGAAGAGCACGACCTCCATTGTAAGCCGATGAAAATACTCCAACAATAACGCGATATCTCGCTGTTGAGCTCTTGCTTTTTTCGAGAACCTCGTTTAATAGGATTGTGGCTGGATCATCTTTATCTTCGCCCTTTGTGTTACTTACCTTGTTTGCGGCTGGCTTTGTCGGAGTTGGGGTTGTTACTCTCTGAGGCTCTGCTTTTACTGGCTTTTCCGCTGGCTTTACTGGGCTTTCTGCTGGCTTTACTGGCTCAACAACCTTCGCAATCTGCTCTGTCTCTGTTATTTGTGGCTCTACATCTGCTTCTGTTACTATAGAGTCATCCTCTGACTCAACAACCTCCTCTTCATCATGGCTGTTTGACTCGATATTTAATAGAGGTGTAGGGATGCTCTTTATCCCATCGAATGATGTAAAATATATTACACCAACGATTATAGCTATCGCCGCCAAGACACCCCAGATATAGCCACTATTTGAACTTTTATCCTCTCTCCTCTTTGGAGGTGTTGCTGGAGTGCTCTTTTTCTCAGCTTTAGCCTTAGATTTCTTCTCGGCTGATGCTTTTTTCTCTGCCTTTTCAGCCTTTGGTTTCTCGACTGGTTGCGGCTCTGTCGGTTGTTCTGGCTTTACCTGAACTGGATTGAGCTTGCTAAACATCTGAGGCGTTAGGGTGAATTTACCATCCTTCTCGATCTCGCCAATCCCTAATATCACGATCTTCTCCTCCGCCTTAACAACCTTGAGCCACTTGTTATATACCTGCTCGGCTTGTTGCTCCGTGCATTTTCCGCGCTCCGAGATCACCGTCGTGATCGATTTGTGTCGCGCCTCCTCTTGCTGAATTATAATTTCTCGAATAGGGTTACCCTCTTTGGACGAGGATGTGACAATCGAGAGTGATCCGATCTTAGGCAAATATATGCCTCCGTCTGATAGTAGGGCATTCGCGATGATCTTATTCACCTCGACTACCATTCGTGAGTTTTGCTGTTTCATAATGACTTTAGAATAAACTGTTCAACCTCTATTTTTTAGTTTTAGTTTTAGTTGGATGTTTCAGACCATAATATATCATCGCAACGCCTCCAATGGCAAATGGAATCGAGAGCCACTGCCCCATATCGAGTATCATCCCCTTCTCAAACTCCACCTGCTCAAACTTCAAAAACTCAATAAAGAAACGAGTAAGGAACACCCCAATAAGCCCCACTCCAAACATCACCCCTGGGTAGCGACGACCCATATCATAGCGATAATACATAACTAATAGTATTGCAAATGTTGCAAAGTAGCAGAGTGCCTCGTAGATCTGTGTCGGATGACACGCCATAGGTGCTGCAACCCTCTGCCATAATCCCGAATTATGGAACATAAATCCCCACGGAAGATCTGTTGGATATCCAAAGATCTCCGAATTAAAGAGGTTTCCCAGGCGAACCAATCCACCACCAATTCCCACAACAACCATTATTCGATCGAGTGCCCATGTGTAGGGCAGGGAGTTTTTGCGCGAAAAAAGCCACAATCCGACTAGTAGCCCAATCGCCGCTCCATGGCTCGCCATACCTCCATCTCGAATACCCGTAATTATCTTCCATGGCTCAGGCAGGAAGTACTCTGGCTCATAGAATAGGCAGTGTCCAACCCTCGCTCCGACAATTGTTGCGATTGTTCCATAGAGGAATATCGACTCCGATACAGCAGCTGGAAGCCCCTCGCGTCGACAAAAGCGGTCGAAGAGCATCGATCCAATAAGGATCATCAGAGCCCACATCATACCGTAATAGCGGATCTCAACCCCAAAGATTGAGAATGCAACGGGATCAAACCGCCAATCGATGAATAGTGTAGTTAACATCTTAATATATTATTTGTAATTATATCCTATATAAATTTACCTAAAAGCCATACTATAAATAATGCCTGACAAATCTTTCGAGCAGTCCCATTTGAGATACGAAATTGAAAATTTCGTCATCCTGAACTTGTTTCAGGATCTCTACATTATCAATAAATCTCTCTCGTTTACAACATTATCGTTTGCTGAGATCCTGAAACAAGTTCAGGATGACGTTCCTTTCGGAACGTATCTCAAGTGGGACTGCTAGTTTTTATATCGAACACCGACAAAAAATCAACATATCCCCCAAACTTATTTGTAATTCTGCATTAAGCGAGCGATGTACTTACCGATGATGTCAAACTCCAAATTCACCACGCTACCCACCTCGATATTATGGAAATTGGTATTGTCGTAGGTATATGGAATTATCGAGACACGGAATGAACCCTCTTTCGAGTCACACACCGTAAGGCTCACACCATTCACTGTTACCGAACCCTTCTCAACCGTGCAGCTCGAAGCCTCCGTTGGATTATACTCAAATGTGAAGTTCCAGCTTCCACAAGCATCCTCCTTTGCGATACATTTCGCAGTAAGGTCGACATGCCCTTGGACGATATGACCATCAAGAAGTGCATCGGGACGCATCGAACGCTCCAAATTGACCTCGTCGCCAACCTCCCACAATCCAAGGTTACTCTTTTGAAGCGTCTCGCGCATTGCAGTTACGGTGTAGGTGTTACCCTCGATCGCAACAACTGTCAAGCAGACCCCATTGTGAGCAACACTCTGGTCGATTTTGAGCTCTCCGCTGATCGACGACTCCATTGTGAAATCTTTATTCTCTTGGTATTGGTGGATCTTGACCACCTTTGCCACACTCTCTACTATTCCTGAAAACATATTGTTTAGTTATTAATTATCAATTTTGCTACAACTCTATATAGTTGTTCGATCTCCCCCTCTTCGATCAATATATCGTCGTAAATTCTACTCTGATGTGCTATTAATCGCAATACCCCATTTGGCGATTTAGCGTTGAACTGTCTTACAGAGCGCAGTGCCACAATGTTGCTCGTCACAACAAGATACTCCGTCCCGGGGATTATCATCTCGGGGCTCACCCTCTTCAATATCACCACGGAGTTGGTCGGAATTGATGGGTTCATCGCCCCTCCGCGATAGTCGATCGCAAACTCTGCATCTATCCCCTTTGGAAGCATCAACCTTGATGTTGCCTCTAGTATCTCGACGCGTCGAATATCATGCTCTACGTCGACCCCATAGTAGTCGATTTGAGTATTTACGCCATCGCGCTCTTTCACCATCTCGCCCACCCCCGTCAGTAACCAGATCATATTTATCTCGGGAAATGTCGATACAATCATCTCTGCCAAACGCCGAGAGATTCCATTATTGCCGCGCTTTATCTGGTAGAGATTCTCCCCACGCATCAGACCAATATGACGCGCGAAGTGGTTGGTGGACATGTTGCTCCACTTGATAACACTTTCGAGCCTTGGCCAGCAATCCTCTCTGTTATGCGTCATGTTAAAATTTGTATCTGAAATAAATTTTTCCGATCTTTGCACTCGCGGTCCCGTAGTTCAATGGATAGAATATAAGATTCCGGTTCTTACGATGAAGGTTCGATTCCTTCCGGGATCACTACTATTTGCCTTAGGTTGCGTGGGTGCACTTAAATCATAAGTGCAAATGTAGTAAAAAAGTGCAACTTTTACAATAGTCAATTGTAAATGAGCAAAAATAGTTTATCTTTGCGCTATCATGTCAATAGTTCGTAATACAGAGAGCGATCTCGAGTTCGAAGCTCGTATTCGCCCCCAAGAGATGGAGGAGTTCGCTGGTCAACAGAAGACGGTCGAGAATCTCAAGATATTTATTCAAGCAGCTTTGATGCGTGGCGAGTCTCTCGACCACCTGCTTCTGCATGGGCCTCCAGGTCTGGGCAAGACAACCCTTGCGGGTATTGTGGCTCAGGAGATGGGGGCTAAGATGAAGGTCACATCGGGGCCCGTGCTCGATAAACCTGGCGATCTGGCTGGGCTTTTGACCAGTTTGGAGGGTGGTGACATCCTATTTATCGACGAGATCCACCGCCTTAGCCCTATTGTGGAGGAGTATCTCTACTCTGCGATGGAGGATTTTAAGATCGATATAGTCCTCGATAAAGGACCTTCGGCGCGCTCTATTCAGATCGAGATCGAACCCTTTACATTGGTTGGAGCGACCACTCGAAGTGGACTCCTTACCGCTCCGCTTAGAGCTCGATTTGGTATTCAAGCCCATCTGGAGTATTACGATGCGCAGACGCTCTCAAGGATCGTGAAGCGTTCATCCGCAATTCTTGGAATCGAGATTATGGAGGATGCAGCACTTGAGGTGGCTCTTCGATCTAGAGGTACACCACGTATTGCGAATGCACTGCTACGAAGAGTTAGAGACTTCGCGATGGTGAAGGGTAGCGGTTCGATTGATCTACCTATCACGAAGATTGCACTCGCTGCACTCAATATCGACTCTCGCGGATTGGATCATATGGATAATAAGATCCTTACGGTTATAATCGAGAAGTTCAAAGGTGGGCCTGTTGGGCTCAACACAATAGCTACGGCGGTGAGTGAAGATGCTGGAACTGTTGAGGAGGTCTACGAGCCATTCTTAATTAAGGAGGGATTTTTGATGCGCACCTCGAGAGGTCGCGAGGTTACGGAGCTTGCCTATCGACATTTGGGGCTCACACCTCCAACATCACTAACAGAGCAGACCCTATTTTAAAAAATAATTAGCTCAGCGGAGAGCACTCCGCCCGCCGGAGGCAGTTCGCGAGTAAACCTCGCTCTCTTAAAAAATCTCCACAGAGAGCGAAACGAATATTTATTTTATACCCGTTATACCCGAGATTCCGCCTTTGGCGTAATTCGGGAGATCCTGAATCAAGTTCAGGATGACGAAATTTTCAATTTCGTATCTCAAATGGGACTGCTAGAAAATTTAAAAACAAATAGAATATTTACTTTACAAAATTATAACTAAAACCTAAACCACCATGATTCTAAAAAATCAACTAAAGATGATTGCCCTGCTTTCGCTGCTACTGGCGTTGCCAACGACAATATTTGCGCAGGCGTGGGGCTACGACAACAACAGATTTGCAATTAGTGCCGATGGAAATAACGTCGATGATCCGCTCGATAAGTGGCTCAGAGCCGATGAGGATGATTGGGGTGCAACGCCAGCTGCAATGGCAATGATCGCGAAGTTGAATCTGGGGGATAAGTTGGTTCACTACTCATATAACAACTTCGTGGAGGGTAAGCCAGGCCCAGATGATGAGAATATGATGTATATTGGTGTGAAGGGTGGATTGGAGCGATTCCCATTGAATGCAGATCTGTTCTTCGACTGCACAAAGCGGTTCGAGGAGGCGAAGGAGAGCCTAAAGGCGGAGATTGCGAAGTCAACAGCCTCTGATCCTCTCTATTTTATCCATATGGGCCCATCGGAGTTCTTCTATCAGTGTGTCGATGAGGTGATCCAAGAGGGCGGCATTGAGTCGCTATCACATATCTATGTTTTGTCACACAGCGGCTATAACGACAACCATATTCGTCGCCCATATCACCACACGATGACTCAAGCTATAGAGCTTAGCGAGGGGCGAATAAATTATAAGAGGATCAAGGATCAGAATGGTAAAAACGATCCGAATGCACTGTGGAACTCGTTGGAGGATTTCTCGGTTTGGTACTGGATGAGAGATAGTAAAGATCCGAATATCCGATGGATCTACGAGAGGATGTTGCCAAACGCCAAGGGGCATGCCGATATTTCGGATGCTGGAATGGTCTATTACCTGTTGGTGGGTGATGTGGATGGCAGTCCATCTAAATTCCGCGAGTTCTTGGGCGAGAGTATTCTTTCGGAGTAGGGTTTCGCTAAATTGTGATATAAAAAAGGGGGGGGCTTACTGACAGTCCCACTTGAGATACGAAATTGAAAATTTCGTCATCCTGAACTTGTTTCAGGATCCCTGCATCACTAATTAAACCATTGTATTTTAGTATATTACATAGGTTATATTGTTTACTGAGATCCTGAAACAAGTTCAGGATGACGTTCCTAGCGGAACGTATCTCAAGTGGGACTGACAAAAAACATCGAATACGATATAGTTAGAAATTAAAAAGGGGTAGCTTTTCGAAAGCCGCCCCTTTTTAAATTTATTTATCAATAACTATTGATCTATTGACCTCAAGTGCATAGTGTCGATCTCTGACTCCTCGATGTCGCCAAGCGTAACCTGCCTGCGGAAAGACTCGCGATACGAAATAACAGATTCACTTCTCGCTAACCCAAGCGATTTGAGCTGATGTTGGATTACACTATGCAGATGGGTATTATTACGTGCATATACCTTTATCAATAGATCGTAAGGTCCAGTCGTAAAGTGACACTCCACAATCTCTGGTATGCATTTGATCTTCTCTACAACATCATCAAGATTGACTTGTGAATCAAAATCTAAGTTTACATAGGCACAAGTCTCATACCCTATCTTCGTGAGATTCAGAGTAAATTCCGACCCTGTAATCACTCCAGAGCTCTGTAGCTTCTGTATTCGTTGGTGTATCGCCGCTCCCGATACGTTGCACATTCGCGCCACCTCAAGAAATGATATGCGCGCATTGTTCGATATTAATTTGAGGATCTTATTATCTAGATCATCCAGTAGGTTCTCCGCCATATATGATTTATCTTTTGATGTGTTCTGTTGAGATTATTTTATGATGCAAAGTTAGCGTTTTTGTTGAATTATCAAAATATATGGGGGTAAAAAACGAATTTATCACATTAGACCCCTCTTTGCTTTCACTTTTCTATTATTAAAAAAAATTACGTAATTCGTTGGTGTAAATGTATCGAATAATGACCAATAACACCCTATATTTGCAATGTGGTTACGACTATTGAAGTGTAAACAGGGCTCATTATCGAATAATTTGCAAAAATAGAGTCGTGTTACTCTGCAGAGACTTCAGAATCGAAACCAACAAACAATTAGAGTGGGTTCTTTGAAATTTTGTATAGTAATCTATTTTTTTGCACATTGTGGCGGTAAATGTGGTGAAAGGGTTAGTATCTTCTAAAAATAATTAGTAAATTTGCATCGAAAGTATATTTACTATATATTATAAAGGGTTGCTAATAAGATGATATTGATTAATTCACAATTTTTAAAAGTTGTAAATGATGATGTTCAAAAGAGCATCGACAATAAGATCAATATCTTTTCACGCCTCAATCCACAAACAAAATTGATTCGCCTCGATAGCGGAGATGTGGTTCGACCACTTGCTCCATGTGTTATCGATGCAATGCACGGAAGTATAACCGAGATGGCTGGTAGCGAGACCTTTAAAGGTCGTGGCCCAGACGCTGGTTACTCTTTTTTGATAGATGCAATTGTGAAGAATGAGTACCGAAACCGAAAGGTTAAGGTGGAGAGTGATGAGATATTTATCAATTGTGGCACAAAGGATGATTTGGGCGGTATTGGCGACATTCTCTGCCGTGATATACGTATCGCGGTAGTTGATCCAGTCTACCAAACCTACATTGAGTCCAATGTGGTGGCGAATCGAGCGGGAGATGCGAATGAAGAGGGAGGTTGGAGTCATCTGATCTACCTCGATTGTGATAGAGAGAACGGCTTTACGCCAGAGCTCCCAAAATCTCGCCCCGATGTGATATATTTGAGTTACCCTAACGATCCAACAGGTTGTGTGATAAGTCGGCAGGAGTTGGAGAAGTGGGTGAAGTATGCGTTGAAAAATGATTCCTTGATTCTTTTCGACGCTACATATGCGCCATTTATTACAGATCCGACAATCCCAAGAAGTATCTATGAAATTAAGGGGGCTCGACGTACAGCGATCGAGTTCCGTAGCTTCTCGAAGAGCGGTGGTTTCACTGGTCTTCATTGTGGATATTCGGTTATTCCGAAGGAGGTTTCAGGGTACTCATTTAGCACCGATCGTTCGGCTAGTCTCAACACATTGTGGAGACGTAGGCAACAGATCAAAAGTTATCCGCCTGCATATGTTATACAGCGTGGTGCGGAGGCTCTTTATACCCCAGAGGGTATAATAGGTGTCAAAGAGAATGTAGATTACTATATGAAAAATGCGTCGCTGCTGTGTGAGGGGTTACGTCAGACAAGGCTGAAATTTTGGGGTGGAGTCAATTCACCTTACATTTGGGTTGAGTCTCCGTATGAGAGTTCGTGGAAGCTATTTGATCGTTTGATCGAGAGCTGCAGCATTGTATCATCGCCAGGTGAGAGGTTCGGCCCGCGAGGAAGAGGCTTTGTTAGACTTAGCTCTTTTGCCGACCAAACTCAGGTGATGATGGCATCGACGCGAATATCCGATTTGGATATTTAGAAGAGTGAGGTTGAAGATTTAAAACAAAAAAAAGGAACGTGTTGAGTGGTAGTATGGTGTCGAGTGGGTTTTTAAATTAGGTATGTGTAGAGAGGTATGGGGCGAGTGAAACTTCAAAAAACAAAAGAGGAGAAAAAATTATGAAAAAGTATATCTTTGGCTTGGTAGCCGCAGTCGCACTTAGTGCATCAGTAAATACAGCTAAGGCTGAGGTCGAGGTAACAGGAGGTGTTGATCTTGTAACATCAACAGTTTGGCGTGGTGGACAGGCAGCAGCTGGCCCATCTTTGCAACCTGCAGCAACTATCGCAGTTGGAGGTCTTTCGGTAACAGGTTGGGCTAGTCAGACAATCGGTAATTCAGATTCATACTCTGAGTTGGATTACACAGTAGCTTATGGTATTGGCGGTCTTTGTGTTGCCTACACAAACTACTGGTGGACAGGTACAGGAATGGGAGACAACTATTTTGCAAAGGGTTCACACTTCTCTGAGGTAACCGTAGCATATGAGTTTGGTGAGTCATTCCCATTGGCAATCTCTTGGAACACAATGGTAGCTGGAGATACAGATGTTGATGAGGCAGGCGATCAGTACTACTCAACTTACATCGGTTTGTCATATCCATTTGCAATCGGATCTGTAGATTGCGCAGCAACAGTTGGTCTTACACCATGGACTGGAATGTATACATATGAGTCAGAGGGTGGATTCCAAGTTGCATCTATAGGACTTAACTTCTCAAAGAATCTAGTAGAGACAGAGAACTTCACACTACCTTTCTTCGTAGATGCATCGTTCTCTCCAGCGGCTAAGAACGCTTACTTGGTAGCAGGTCTATCATTCGGATTCTAGTAGACAAAGTTAATCAAAGGAGACTTTTATCATGAAAAAAATTGAAGCAATCATCCGTAAGACAAAGTTCGAGGATGTTAAGGAGGCTCTTTATGAGGCTGGAATAGAGTGGTTTTCGTACATGAATGTACGTGGTGTTGGTAAGTCACGTCAGGAGCGTATCTATCGTGGTGTAGTATATGATACAAGCTATATCGAGCGTATCATGCTTACTATCGTAGTTCGCGACAAGAACGTTAAACCAACAGTCGATGCAATCATCGGTGCAGCACAGTCGGGAGAGGTTGGTGATGGACGTATCTTCATCAGCACTGTAGACGACACTGTAAGTATCCGTACAGGAAAAGCAGGAGACAACACATTGTTCACAGAGGGTAAATAGGGAGGATATATATTATGGAAACAGCAACGTTAGAGCAGGTCGCAGAACTTGCAAAGGCTTTAGATACAGTATGGATACTTTTGGCAGCAATGCTTGTATTCATCATGCAGTTGGGATTCGCAATGGTAGAGTCTGGTTTTGCTCGCAGCAAAAATACTGCAAATATTTTGATGAAGAACCTTTTGGACTTCTCAGTTGGTTCAATACTATTCTGGTTAGTTGGATTCGGTATTATGTATGGTTCTGGTCTATTTGGATCGGTAGCTTACGCTGGATTCGATGGTAACATTCCAGATATGGCAGATATGGCGTTCCAGACAATGTTCTGTGCAACAGCTGCTACAATCGTTTCGGGTGCAGTTGCAGAGCGTACTAAGTTCTCGGCTTACTTGATGTATTCGGTAGTAATCTTTGCGGTGATCTATCCGCTTTCAGGATCTTGGTCTTGGGGTGGTGGTTGGTTGTCGACACTTGGTGAGACAATGTTCGACAATGCAGATGCAAACTTCAACGACTTCGCAGGTTCGGCAATCGTTCACTCTGTAGGAGGTTGGTTGGCTTTGACTGGAGCAGCAATCGTAGGTCCACGTATCGGTAAGTATACTAAAGAGGGTAAAGTTCGTGCGATCCCTGGACACAACCTTACAATCGCAGCATTGGGAGTATTCATCCTTTGGTTCGGTTGGTTCGGATTCAACCCAGGATCACAGCTTGCAGCTTCATCTACAGCAGATAGCTTGGGAATTTCTCAGACATTCATGACTACAAACCTTGCAGCAGCAGCTGGTGCAGTTGTAGCTCTAGTTACTGCATGGGTTAAGTACGGAAAGCCAACTCTTTCACTAGCATTGAATGGTGTTCTTGCAGGTCTTGTAGGTATCACAGCAGGATGTAACTTGGTATCTCCACTTGGAGCTATCTGCATCGGAGCTATCTGTGGATTTGTAATGATCTCCGCAGTAGAGTTCTTCGATAACGTTCTTAAGATTGATGATCCAGTGGGTGCTATCTCTGTACACGGAGTGTGTGGTACTTTGGGAACAATCCTTACAGGAGTATTCTCGATGGAGACTGGTTTGATCGCAGGTGAGACAGATTTCTTCTGTGTAGAGGTGATCGGAGCTCTATCTTACATGGCTTGGGGACTTGGAACAGGATTCATCCTATTCAAGGCAGTTGATATGATCCACGGTATGCGCGTTGAGGCTCGCATCGAAGAGGAGGGTCTTGATATCTACGAGCACGGAGAGTCAGCTTATAACTAATCAATACAATATGGGTTCTAAGGGTATGGAGCAGAAGGGTAAGTCTCCATACCTCTTAGCCTCTATAAAAAATTGTTGTGGAGAGTGAAAGCCTTACCAATTGGGAGTTGAGGTTGTGAGAATGAAGAACTTTATATTTAAAAATGAGATATGAAATTGTTTATCCCTAAATCGTATCGTGCAAAATTGGCTCAAGAGACAATGGAGCAGGCGGTTAAGATGCTGAAGGATCTATTCCAAGAGGAGTTGTCAACTCGTTTGGATCTACGTAGGGTCACAGCACCACTATTTGTTTTGACAGGAACTGGAATCAATGATGATTTGAATGGTACGGAGACAGCCGTAGGATTCAATGTCACGGATATGGGAGGTCGAAGAGCCGAGGTTGTTCACTCGCTTGCGAAGTGGAAACGTATGAAGTTAGCTTCGTGTGGAATCGCTCCAGGATTTGGTCTATACACAGATATGAACGCTATACGTGCGTGTGAGGAGCTAAGCAATATCCACTCATTATATGTTGACCAGTGGGATTGGGAGAAGACCATCTCAGCTGAGCAGCGCAATTTGGACTACTTGAAGGATACAGTAGAGGCTATCTACTCAGCCCTCAAGGCTACCGAAGAGGAGGTTTATATGCTATATTCGCATATTACTCCAGCTCTACCAGATCAGATCACATTTATCCACAGTGAGGATCTATTGGCAGAGTATCCCGACCTAACGCCTAAAGAGAGAGAGGATGCAGCGGCTAAAAAGTATGGTGCAGTATTCTTGATGGGTATCGGCGGAAAACTTTCGAATGGTGAGAAGCACGATGGACGTGCTCCTGACTATGATGATTGGTCAACACTTACCGAGGGAGGATATCAGGGTCTTAATGGAGATATCTTGTTGTGGAACGATGTTTTGCAGCGTTCATTCGAGATCTCATCTATGGGAATCCGTGTTGACAAAACAGCTCTTGTTCGCCAGTTGGAGATCGAGGGTTGCCCAGAGCGTTTGGAGCTAGAGTTCCACAAGGCTTTGATGGAGGATCGCCTGCCACTCTCGATTGGAGGTGGAATCGGTCAGTCGAGATTGTGCATGTATTTCCTACGTTGTGCACACATTGGCGAGGTTCAAGCGTCGTTGTGGCCCGAGGAGATGGTTGAGCAGTGCGAGACAAACAATATATTTTTGAAATAGAAAAATTAATCACAGTTAGAAATAATAAAATTATGAGTACATTGAGATTTATGCAGTTGAAAGATGCTATGGCTCACAAGGCAGTAGCAGTAGAGTGTCCAGGACGACCTGTTGACGAGTTTGGTAAATTTGTCTTTAACAAGCAGAAGATGCAGAAGTATCTTTCTAAGCAGGTTTACAAGGCATTGATGTCGTCGATTGATGGTGGTAAGTCGTTGGATCGTTCGATCGCAGACGGAGTAGCTACAGGAATGAAGCAGTGGGCATCTGAGTTGGGCGCAACACACTACACACACTGGTTCCAACCATTGACAGGTGGTACAGCTGAGAAGCACGATGCTTTCGTTGAGCACGACGGAATGGGTGGTATGATCGAGGAGTTCTCTGGAAAGTTGTTGGTTCAGCAGGAGCCAGATGCATCATCATTCCCAAATGGTGGTTTGCGTAACACTTTCGAGGCTCGTGGATACTCAGCATGGGATCCATCATCACCAGCTTTCGTTGTAGGTGACACACTTTGTATCCCTACAGTATTTATCTCATATACTGGTGAGGCTTTGGACTACAAGACTCCACTTCTTCGCTCAATCACAGCGTTGAACCAGATCGGAGTAAAGGTTGCTCGTTACTTCAACGAGGATGTATCGAAGATCCTTTCGAACCTAGGTTGGGAGCAGGAGTACTTCTTGGTAGATGAGGCATTGTGGTCGGCTCGTCCAGACTTGATGCTTACAGGTCGTACTTTGATGGGTCACGATTCAGCTAAGAATCAGCAGTTGGAGGATCACTACTTCGGTGCTATTCCAGCACGTGTATTGGCATTCATGACAGATTTGGAGAATGAGTCTTTGAAGTTGGGTATTCCAGTTAAGACTCGCCACAACGAGGTTGCTCCAAACCAGTTTGAGTTGGCTCCAATCTATGAGGATGGTAACTTGGCGGTAGATCACAACTTGTTGTTGATGTCTGTAATGGAGAAGGTTGCTTCACGCCACAACTTCAAGGTGTTGCTTCACGAGAAGCCATTCAAGGGTGTAAATGGTTCGGGTAAGCACTGTAACTGGTCATTGTGTACCGATACAGGTCTTAACTTCTTCTCTCCAGGTAAGGATTCAGTTTCGAACTTGCGTTTTATCACATTTGTAGCGAATGTATTGAAGGCAGTTTACAAACATAACGGTCTATTGAAGGCTTGTATCAGCTCTGCAACTAACGCACACCGTTTGGGAGCTAACGAGGCACCTCCAGCAATCGTATCTATCTTCATGGGTTCTCAGGTTTCTGCAGTTCTTGATAAGTTGGCAGCAGCAGATACTGACGATGTTATCGAGTTCGACGACAAGGTAGCTCTTCAGTTGGGTGCAGCAGCGTTGCCAGAGGTATTGTTGGATAACACAGATCGTAACCGTACATCTCCATTCGCATTTACAGGAAACCGTTTCGAGTTCCGTGCAGTAGGTTCTTCGGCAAACTGTGGTGGTGTAATGCTTATGCTTAACACAATCATCGCTGAGCAGTTGAACGCATTTGACAAGGAGGTTGAGGCTTTGATCGCTAGCGGAATGACTAAGGATCAGGCTATCATCAAGACAGTTAAGGCTTACATCAACGATACTAAAGCTATCCGTTTCGACGGTAATGGTTATAGCGACGAGTGGAAGGCAGAGGCTGCTGAGCGTGGTTTGGATTGCGAGACTTCAGTTCCAGTAATCTTCGACAACTACCTTAAGGCTGAGTCACTTGCAGCGTTCGCTGATATGGGTGTCTTGAACCACGCAGAGCTTGAGTCTCGTTGCGAGGTTAAGTGGGAGACTTACACTAAGAAGATCCAGATCGAGGCACGTGTACTTGGTGATTTGACTAAGAACCACATCATCCCAGTTGCTTCGGCATATCAGGGACAGTTGTTGGATAACGTATCTAATATGAAGATGTTGTTCGATGAGGCTGAGTATGCAACAATGAGCGCGCAGGATGTTACAATCATCCGCGAGATGTCGGAGCGTATTAACTTCATCAACGCTAAGACTACTGAGATGGTTGAGGCACGTAAGGTTGCAAACGCACTTGAGACTGAGCGTGAGAAGGCTGTAGCATACCACGACACAGTAATTCCATTGATGGATGCTATTCGTTATCACATCGACAAGTTGGAGTTGATCGTTGACGATCGTATGTGGACACTTCCTAAGTATCGCGAGTTGCTATTCATCCGATAGTGAGATAGTTACATAAGATATAAAATGTTGGATTGCTGAGAGCTTAGGTTGAAAAGACTAGCTCTCAGCAATACCTACTTCAAAAGGTTTATAACCCGAAACAAGATTTAAGCAGATATAAGAATGAAACAACATACTCTAACAATGAGTGCTAAGCAGGGATTGTATGATCCCTCTTATGAGCGTGATGCGTGTGGCGTTGGATTGCTACTAAACATCAACGGACGCAAGTCACACAAGGTGATTGATGATGGACTACAGGTCCTAGAGAATATGATCCATCGTGGAGCAGAGGGTGCAGACCCAGCTACAGGTGATGGAGCGGGAATTATGATTCAAGTTCCACATGAGTTTATCCTATTGCAGGGCTTTGCAGTACCGGAGAAGGGTCACTATGGAACAGGATTGGTATTTATCCCAAAGGATGAGAAGCGTATTGAGGAGGTTATGGCATCTTTCCGTCAGGCTGCTGAGGCTGAGGGGTTGGAGGTTACGGCTTTCCGCGATGTGCCAGTTGATAACTCGATGTTGGGTGAGGGTGCTTTGGCAGTTGAGCCTGTAACAAAGCAGGTTATCGTAGTGGAGAAGGAGTTGTCTAATTTGGCTCTTGATGTTCGTCTATATCGCATGCGTCGCATGGTGGAGAAGGCTAACCACGATACATATGTTGTGTCGTTGTCGTCGAAGAGCATGATCTATAAGGGAATGCTCTCGTCGGATCAGTTGCGCCACTACTTTTTGGATTTGAGCAACCCAGCGTTGACAAGTGCTATCTCGTTGGTTCACTCACGTTTTAGTACCAACACATTCCCATCATGGGCACTTGCTCAGCCATTCCGTATGTTGGGTCACAATGGTGAGATCAACACTATCCGCGGTAATAGATTGTGGAGTCGTGCTCGTCAGAGTGTATCTCAGAAGGAGTCTACATTGGGCGATACAAAGGCTATCTTCCCAGTTATTATACCTGCGATGAGTGATAGTTCATCGTTGGATAATGTATTGGAGTTCTGTGTGATGAGCGGAATGTCGATCCCTCACGCACTAGCGATGTTAGTTCCAGAGAGCTTCAACGATAAGAACCCAATCTCTCAGGAGTTGAAGGAGTTCTTCGAGTTCCACAGTATTTTGATGGAGCCATGGGATGGTCCAGCTGCATTGTTGTTCTCTGATGGACGTTTCGCAGGTGGTATGTTGGATCGTAATGGATTGCGTCCAACACGTTACACCCTAACAAAGGATGGTATGATGGTTATGGCTTCTGAGGTAGGAGTAGTAGAGATCGATCCATCGAATGTATTGGAGAAGGGTCGTTTAGAGCCAGGTAAGATCATTATGGTCGACACTGAGACTGGACGCATCTATAAAAATGATGAGATCAAGAGCGATCTTGCATCGCAATTCCCATATGGTGAGTGGTTGCGCAAGAACCGTATCCACTTGGAGGAGATCACATCGGGACGTAAAGTTGCAACTACAGTTAGCGACCTTCCAAAGTTGAAGAGCGCGTTCGGATACTACGATGAGGAGATCGCGAAGGCTGTTGTTCCGATGGTTACAGGGGCTTACGAGGCTACAGCTTCGATGGGTAACGATGCTCCACTTCCAGTATTCTCGGACAAACCACAGTTGTTGTTCAACTACTTCCGTCAACAGTTCGCACAGGTTACAAACCCACCGATCGACCCAATCCGCGAGGAGTTGGTGATGTCGTTGGAGGGTTATATCGGAGCGATCGACAAATCTTTGTTCGAGCCATCGGAGGAGTTGTGTAAGATGGTACACATCAAACAACCAATCCTTACAAACCGCGATATCGATATCTTGCGTCACATCAGCTACAAGGGCTTTAGAACAAAGACTTTGGATATGACATTCGAGATCTCGGAGGGTGCTGAGGGGATGGCTAAGGCTGTTGAGAGACTTCGCGCTGAGGCTGTAGAGGCTGTAGAGGCTAAGTTTAACTATATCATCTTGTCGGATCGTGGAGTTAGCGCAACACGTGCCGCAGTTCCATCGGTAATGGCTATCTCGGCTGTTCACCACCACTTGATTCGCGAGAGAAAGCGTGTTCAGACTGCTCTTATCGTCGAGACTGGTGAGGCGCGTGAGGTTATGCACTACGCTCTGTTGTTGGGTTATGGTGCTAGTGCTATCAACCCATATATGGCATATGCGGTGATCGACGACCTAATTAAGACAAAGAGTGTATCGTTGGATTACGCTACAGCTGAGAAGAACTACATCAAGGCGGTTGGTAAGGGTCTGTTGAAGGTTATCTCGAAGATGGGTATCTCGACAATCGGATCGTACCGTGGAGCTCAGCTATTTGAGTCGGTAGGCCTTTCACAGAGTGTAATTGACAACTACTTCGTAGGTACAACATCTGCAATTGGTGGTGCTGATTTGGAGGATATCACAAACGATGTTCTACGTTTCCATGCAGCAGCTTTCGAGGGTCTTGATCTTGGTGATTTGGGTCAGTATGCTTACCGCAAAAATGGTGAGAAGCACGCTTGGAATCCAGAGACTCTTGCAACACTTCAGATCGCAACTCGTTTGGGTAGCTACAAGAAATTCAAAGAGTACACTTCATATGTAAATGATAAGCAGCGTCCTATCTTCTTGCGTGACCGTTTGGACTACAAGAAGGGAACTGCAATCGATATCTCGAAGGTAGAGAGCAAGGAGTCGATCATGCGTCGCTTCGTAACGGGTGCAATGTCGTTCGGATCTATCAGTAAGGAGGCTCACGAGGCGATGGCAATCGCAATGAACCGTATTGGCGGAAAGTCAAATACTGGTGAGGGAGGTGAGGATCCAGCTCGTTTCGCTACACGCGAGGATGGCTCATCGGCTCGTTCGGCTATCAAGCAGATCGCTTCGGGACGTTTCGGTGTAACAGCCAACTACCTTGTAAATGCAGATGAGATCCAGATCAAGATCGCTCAGGGTGCTAAGCCAGGAGAGGGTGGTCAGCTTCCAGGATTCAAGGTCGATGAGGTGATCGCAAAGACTCGTCACTCGATCCCAGGAATCTCGTTGATCTCGCCTCCACCACACCACGATATCTACTCTATCGAGGATCTTGCACAGCTGATCTACGATATGAAGAATGTCAACCCTCGCGCTAAGGTTAGTGTGAAGTTGGTTGCAGAGAGTGGAGTTGGTACAATCGCCGCGGGAGTTGCTAAGGCTAAGGCAGATACAATCATCATCGCAGGTTGCGAGGGTGGTACAGGTGCGAGCCCAATGAGCTCAATCCGCCACACTGGAGTCTCTTCGGAGATTGGACTTTCGGAGGTTCAACAGACCCTTGTACTCAATAAATTGCGTTCACGTGTCGTTCTACAGGTCGATGGTCAGCTTAAAACAGGTCACGATATCGTTGTTGAGGCGTTGTTGGGAGCTGAGGAGTTCGGATTTGCAACAAGTGCCTTGATCGTACTTGGTTGCGTTATGATGCGTAAGTGCCACTTGAATACATGTCCAGTTGGAGTTGCGACTCAGGATGCTGAGCTTCGTAAGCGTTTCACAGGAAGTGCAGACTACCTTGTAAACTTCTTCAACTTTATGGCAGAGGAGGTTCGCGAGATCTTGGCTGAGATGGGATTCACTTCGTTCGACGATATCGTGGGACGTACAGACCTATTGGTTGAGAAGGCTGCAACAGGAGATAGTAAGATCGATAAGACAGACTTCTCGAAGTTGCTTCACGCTGCGACATTCGTTGATGGAGTGAACGAGCTTCGCAACTATATCCCACAAGAGCCACTTCCAGTGAGCGATCTTAAGACGAGTATCTTGAAGGCTGCTGAGAAGACTGTAAATTGGGGTGAGAAGGGCTCAGCAGAGTTCAAGATCACAAATATCGACCGTTCGATAGGTGCTACTTTGGGTGGTCAAATGGCGAAGAAGTATGGTGAGGATGGTGTCTCGGAGGACTCATTCACAGCTACATTCTCGGGATCAGCAGGTCAGAGCTTCGGTGCATTCCTTACAAAGGGTCTTACATTTGTATTGAAGGGTGAGGCTAATGACTACCTTGGTAAGGGTCTTTCGGGTGGAAAGATCGTTGTTAAGCCAGCCGATGGTTCGGAGTTCAAACCAGAGGAGAGCGTTATCGTAGGTAACACACTTATGTATGGTGCAACTTCGGGTGAGGTCTACATCAATGGTCGTGCAGGAGAGCGTTTCTGCGTTCGTAACAGTGGTGCAATCGCAATTGTCGAGGGTACAGGAGAGCACGCTTGTGAGTATATGACAGGTGGTCGCGTAGTAGTCCTTGGAGCTACAGGACGTAACTTCGGTGCTGGAATGAGCGGTGGAGTTGCCTATGTATGGGATAAGGATGGTCGCTTCGATAGCCGTTGTAACATGGAGATGTTGGAGCTTACGCTTATCGATAGCCAGTACGAGAAGGAGGAGTTGATGAAGTATATCAAGAACCACTACGAGTTTACAGGTAGTGCCGTTGCAAAGCAGATCATCGACAATCCAGCTCTATTGAGAGAGTTTATCAAGGCGACTCCAATCGAGTATAAGAAGGTGCTTCATGAGGAGCAGATGCGCGCTATGCAGGAGCGTATTTCAAAGGTTGAACGCGATTATTAGTAAGTAAGAAGATGGGAAATCCAAAAGCATTTTTATCAATAAAGAGAAAAGAGGCGGGCTATCGTCCCGTTCACGAGCGCATCACCGATTTTGGTGAGGTGGAGCAGACACTAAACGAGGATGACAGAAAGTTACAGGCTTCACGTTGTATGGATTGTGGAGTACCATTTTGTCACTGGAGTTGCCCACTAGGTAACCGCCAGCCAGAGTGGCAGGATGCAATCTACAAAGGCAACTGGCGCAAGGCATATGAGAACTTGCAGCAGACCGATGACTTCCCAGAGTTTACAGGACGCGTATGTCCTGCACTCTGCGAGAAGGGTTGTGTCTTGAACCAGATCCATGAGCCAATCACAATTCGCGAGAATGAGGTCTCAATCATCGAGAAGGCGTTCGAGATGGGTTATGTGAAGCCAGTGATCGCTGAGGTTAAGAGCGGTAAGAGAGTGGCTGTTGTAGGGTCGGGCCCTGCTGGATTGGCTGCTGCTAACCAGTTGAGCCAGATGGGTCATAGCGTGACTGTCTTTGAGCGTGATGAGGCTCCAGGAGGATTGCTTCGTTATGGTATTCCAGACTTTAAGCTCAATAAGTCGGTTATCGATCGTCGTATGGAGATCATGGAGCAGCAGGGTGTTGAATTCAAATGTAACTCAGATGTTGCAGAGAATATCACAGATATCGCTAAGGAGTATGACGCAGTATGTTTGGCTATTGGAGCGGGTGTTCCACGTAACTTGCCAGCAGAGGGTCGCGATTTGAAGGGTGTTTACTATGCGTTGCAGTTCTTGAAGAATCAGAACCGCGCAACAGCTGCCCACACAAATGTCCCAGATGACTCTGAGTTCTCGGCTCACGGAAAGCATGTATTGGTTATCGGAGGTGGAGATACAGGTTCTGACTGTGTTGGAACATCAATCCGTCACGGTGCAGCCTCTGTTACTCAGATCGAGATCATGCCTAAGCCTCCAGTTGGGGAGAATCCACAGACTCCATGGCCATACTATCCGATGATCCTTAAGACATCGAGCTCTCACAAGGAGGGTTGCGAGCGTCGTTGGAGCTTGGCTACCAATAAGTTCATTGGTGAGAATGGTCAGGTTGTAGGTGTCGAGGTTAAATCTACAGATACCGAGGAGGTTGAGGTAATCAAGGCTGATTTGGTGCTTCTAGCGATGGGCTTTGTTCACCCAGAGCAGACTATTGCAGAGGCTATGAGTTTGGCAGTTGATGGACGTAAGAACATCGCTTCGGATGATAATATGAAGAGTTCGGCAGAGAATATCTTCGTTGCAGGAGATGCTACAACAGGAGCTAGCTTGGTTGTACGTGCAATTGCATCGGGACGTAACGCAGCGAAGGCTATCAACGCATATCTTGCGAAGTAGTAGCTTTCTATAGATAATCTCAAATAAAGACTAGGTGTGGATCGGTTTAATTTCGATCTGCACCTAGTCTTTTATATTCGTCTCCGATAAAACTTTTCCCAACAGTCCCACTTGAGATACGAAATTGAAAATTTCGTCATCCTGAACTTGTTTCAGGATCTCTGCATCATTGATTAAACTATTATTTATTAACACATTACAGTGATTGCATTGATGTTTGCTGAGATCCTGAAACAAGCTCAGGATGACGAATCCGTTGGATTCGATAACATGGCACCAATAAAAAACATAAAGATTATTTGGGATTTGTACGATTATTGTACACCTTCGTTAAGATATAATATATTGTCAATTTAAAATAATGTTAAAACCTATGAAACATTTTATTTCGAAATTTATTCCTGTTGCCTTTGTAGTGGCATTGCTCTTCTCTACATCTTGTAGTGATGACAACAATGACGATGCTCCAGATCTAACACCTACTCCATCCATCTATTCACTGGTCTTAAATCTAACTCTTTCTGATGCCTTTCTTGATAGTAGTATCGGAACATTCACCGTTACATACAAAGATGCAGATGGTGTAGAAGAAGAGGTCGTTATAACTAGCTCACCTTATTCATTAACACTTGAAGGCTTCGAGGATGGTGACGAGTATGAGTTTGAATTTGATTGTGATCTAGCTCAAGGGTATGTAGCTCCAGAAGAGTCGAAAACATTCGCATTTGGCTACGATCTAATTGGCACGAATGACAACGGTGGTATGGCAGTTTACAAATCTTCAAGTTCTTCTCTTACGGTCTCTGCTGATAATATAGAGGCTTACGTTGAGAGTTTTAGTAGATCTGTCAGTGGAACTTTTTAACTGTTAGACGATTCTTATTAAAGAAGACTTTTAAGCGCAAAAAAGAGGCTCACCCCAAAAAGGATGAGCCTCTTAAATTTAGCTTGTAAACTTACTCCGCTAGTGGAGTGACGCTTACGTAAGATTTGCCACCTGACTTCTTGCAGAACGATACTGTTCCGTGTACAAGGGCAAAAAGGGTGTGATCCTTACCGATACCCACGTTCTCACCTGGGTTGTGTAGAGTACCGCGCTGACGAACAATAATATTGCCTGCCTTCGCGAACTGACCACCAAATAGTTTTACTCCGAGTCGTTTGCTCTCTGACTCACGGCCGTTCTTTGAACTACCAACACCTTTCTTGTGTGCCATTTTCTTTGAACTCTTTTAGCGTTACGCGATTACGATATCCTCGATGAGAATCTGAGTCAAATACTGACGGTGACCGTTCTGTTTTTGATACCCAGTTCTACGTTTCTTCTTGAATACGATGACTTTCTCATCCTTCAAGTGACGAAGAATCTTACACTTCACTGAGGCGCCTTCTACTACAGGTGCACCTACTTTAACCTGACCGTCGTTGTCTGTTAGCAGGACACGATCGAAACTTAGCTCTGAGTTCTCCTCAGCAGCTAGACGGTGAACATAAAGTTTTCGACCTTTTTCAGCTTTAAATTGCTGACCTGCAATCTCTACTATAACGTACATTTAAATAAAATTGTAGTTTGTTGCAATAAATTTTGCCCACAAATATAACGCTTTTTTTTGGATTACAACGAATTGCAAACTCTTTTTTTGTGAAATATTTAATCAAGCACAATTTTTGGTCGATATTTTGTAGTTATATATCTACTAGTAATGCGTTAACTTTTCCCGTCATCCTGAACTTGATTCAGGATCTCCCGATTTTTTCGTTAGAAAAAACTCGGGGACAAAGATAATACGTTGAGAATTAGAAATTTACGAAGGCAACATCGTTGTGCCCGAGTTTTCGTTCCGAAAATCGGGAGATCCTGAATCAAGTTCAGGATGACGGATGTGTAAGATTTTGGTTTCAAATCGTTTAGTAAATAATACTTATACCTATCTGTATATCAGCTAGTTACAATGTATTTTTAAAAAGTTAACGCATCACTAGTATTATATATCCATTATTTAGAGTATATTTGAGAAACCATAAAAAGAGCCAACCACAAGATGATTGACGACAAAATACGAGAACACCTATTAACCCACATGGTGAATGCAGTAGTACGCGCAGGAGCGGCGATAATGGAGGTCTACAACTCCGAAAACGACTATGAGGTCACCCTAAAGAGTGACAATAGCCCAATCACAACAGCCGATCGGGCTGCACACCACGCGATAAAAGAGACATTGGGCCCAACGCGAATCCCGATTATGAGCGAGGAGGGGCGAGAGATGCTATATGATGAACGTCGAAATTGGGAGATGTTTTGGTTGGTTGACCCACTGGATGGCACGGTGGAGTTTATCAATAGGAACAATGAGTTCACCATAAATATCGCGCTTCTGTTCAAAGGTAGAGCGATTGCAAGTGTTATATATGTTCCGTATTTTGAGAGGCTGTATATCGCTGGTTATAAGCTAGGTGCACATATTGCTGAGGGGGTTAAACCCGATGCTAACTCTGCTCTCAACTACAAGGATATCTCTAAAAACCTGTCGCCTCTACCTCTTTACAATGAGTCGCGCACCACATTTCGAGTGGCGGTATCGCGCTCTCATGTTAATAAAGAGACCTATATTTACATTGAAAAACTGCGCAAAGATCACCCCGATCTGGAGATTGTGGAGCAGGGGAGTTCATATAAATTTTGTATGTTGGCGGATGGCTCTGTCGACTATTATATCCGCACCTCTTCGACATATGAGTGGGATACGGCGGCTGGGGAGTTGATTCTTACTGAGAGTGGAGGTGTTGTTCGATCGGTGGATGGCACGCGACTTCGATACAACAAGGAGAGTTTGGTTAACCCTTGGTTTGAGTGTTATCGGTAAAATTAGCTCCGCGGAGAGCGAAATAGATATCATATTGTCATTTGTAGAGATCCTAAACAAGTTTATTAGTGTCCGATAAACCTTTTCTAGCAGTCATATTTGAGATACGAAATTTTCAATTTCGTATCTCAAGTGGGACTATCAGTTTGTCACCGACATAAATAAATATCTTGATTTACACCACACTCCATTTCATATTA
>JBCQUC010000026.1:0-28829 GCA_047174275.1 Rikenellaceae bacterium
TTAAATTTCATAATAACTCACTATTATTCAACACATTAAAGATACGAATAATTGTGGAATAATGCAAATTATTGGGTACAAAAAAGACTGTCCTAAACTTTCGTTTTTGGACAGCCTCATGTTTTATATATCTTGTAAATTGTACTAATTACTCAGCAACAACCGACAACTTGATAGTAGCACTTACTGAGCGATGCAACTTTACAGTAGCCTCATACTCACCAACTGTCTTGATAGCCTCTACTGAGATAGCCTTACGATCTACAACAACCTCTTTAGCAGCCAATGCCTCTGCGATGTCTGCAGATGTAACTGTACCAAAAAGACGACCCTCCTCAGCCTTAGCCGAGATCGAGATAGGTAGTGAAGCTAGCTTCTCTGCTAGTGCCTGAGCATCTGCCAAAATCTTAGCATCCTTGTGAGCGCGCTGGCGCAAGTTCTCAGCCAATACCTTCTTTGCAGAAGATGTAGCTGCCTTTGCATATCCCTGAGGGATAAGGAAGTTGTTTGCGTAACCAGGCTTAACACTTACGATATCGTTCACGTAACCTACGTTCTCGACATCCTTAATCAATATAATCTCCATTCTCTTAAGCACTTATTATTTCATACAATCGGTTACGAATGGCAAAATAGCCAAGTGACGAGCACGCTTTACAGCCTGAGCCACCTTCTTTTGGAACTTCTGAGATGTACCTGTAAGGCGACGTGGCAAAATCTTACCCTGCTCGTTAAGGAACTTCTTCAAGAACTCACCATCCTTGTAATCTACATACTTAATACCTAGCTTCTTAAAGCGACAGTATTTCTTCTTTTTTACGTCAACTGTTACTGGATTCAAGTAACGGATCTCTGACTGTGGTCTGTTATCTGCCATTTTTACTCCTCCTGCTTGTTTGATAGTTTCGCGCGACGACGTGCAGAATACTCTACAGCGTACTTGTCTTGCTTAAATGTAAGGAAACGGATCACGCGCTCGTCGCGGCGGAACATTGTCTCCAATTTCTCGATAAGGGTACCCTCACCTGAGAACTCAATAAGGTAGTAAAAACCGGTAGTCATTTTCTGAATAGGGTAGGCTAGCTTCTTCAAGCCCCAGTTCTCTCTATTCTCAATCTGACCGCCGTTCTCGGTAAGAATACCTTGGAATTTGTCAGCAACCTCATTCGCCTGCATATCAGAGAGGACGGGAGTGACGATGAAAACGGTTTCGTAATTGTTCATAATTATTTATTAATTAAGTAATTAGCATTAATATTTACTCTTCAGAGCCTCTAATGCGGTGCAAAGGTAGCTCTTTTTTTCGGTTCTCGCAAATTAATACCTTTATATTTTCAGGGCAAACGCACGAAAAAATTATTACTCAACCTCCATACCCATCATAGCAATCAGATGTTTGTCCGACCAACCACCAACATTTCGCTTTCGCTTAATGCTAATATCTCGTTTGTTTGGGTAGACTCGATACTTCTTCAGCATTGCCAAAGCAGCCTTAAATACGAGCGAAAAATTCATTGCCGAGTTTTTCGCTCGCTTGCGTGAAGAGTCCTCACCAAAGGATACATCTAACATCCAATGCAGCGAATTTTCAATGCCCCAATGTGACATTATTATATTACTAAATCGCTGTGGGTCTGCATCTAATGATGAGATGTAATATCTCACAGAACTCTCCTCTTGACGCTTCTCGCGCTTAATATACCTATCCGAAACAACCTTTACCAAGGTGCGGACACCAGCCCATTTCTCACAATCGATATGCTCCAAATTAGTAGCAATATAACACCTGCGATTCTCAATGCGTCCGTGTCCAAAATCCAACTCTTCGCTGAATGAAATATCAATCATCCCTACGTTGAAATCTAAAGGTATCCTCAATACCCTGCAGTAGCTCCTATTGGTTACCCTTGACCGCCAAAACATAATCAGCTTGGGCATTAATAATATCTTCTGCAATCTCTCGCTGGCAACCCATCGCATCGATGGTCACTACACACCCCTCAAGGTCGAGAATCTTTATTAACTCGGGGATAGCCGTTATCTCGTTGGACTTCTCCGCTGTCTTGAGCTGTGCCAAGCTAACACCATTGGCGTGACAAAATGCGCTCACCATATGAAAGATGCTACGTCCCTCATTTTTAGCTCCACAGATCGTTTTACCATCAATGCTTATTATCTCCGAACGTTCTGAGCATAAGCTCTTTACCCAAATACCAAACTGCTGTTCTAACACCTCGGGGTTGATACTCGAAAAGAATCGATTAAAGGTGTCGTGTGATGGAATACCGTTTGGCAGAGCGAGATACTTGCTAAAAAACGCTAATTTCTATCTGCTCTTTAGGAAGCACTCGATTGTGTTCTCCATCAAGCAGCAGATTGTCATCGGGCCAACACCTCCTGGAACAGGGGTAATGACACTCGCAATCGGCTCAATAGCTGCATAGTCAACATCACCACACAACTTACCGCTTTCAGGGTCGCGATTCACACCAACGTCAATCACAACAGCCCCTGGAGTGACCATATCCGCAGTGAGGAATTTAGGACGACCAATCGCAACAACAAGGATCTCGGCATTGCGAGTCACTTGCGCTAAATCCTTCGTGCGAGAGTGCGCCATAGTGACTGTTGCATTCTCATCCAAAAGCAATTTCGAGACTGGAAGTCCAACAATATTGCTTCGTCCGATCACAACAGCACGCTTTCCTGCGATCTCGACATTTGCCTCCTTTAGCATCTTAATTATACCCTTTGGGGTACAAGGAAGAATGCAATCTGTCTTTTGCCACAACGCCGCTACATTGAGCGGGTGGAAGCCATCGACATCCTTCGCCTTCGAGATCGCCTCGATAACCTTGTCCGAATCAATATGCTTTGGAAGAGGCAACTGCACCAAGATTCCATCAACCTCCGTGTCGTTATTCAACTCCTCGATCATCCCCAAAAGCTCCGCCTCGCTGATCGTCTCATCGCGACGAATAGTGGTATTTTTGATACCTACAACATCACACGCTTGACCCTTACCACGCACATATGAAACACTCCCTGGATCCTCTCCAACAAGTATCACCACAAGGTGTGGAACACGTCCATATTTAGGCTCAAATGTCGCCACTTGTGCCGCCATCTCGCTCTTCAACTTTGCTGAGAGCTCCTTTCCGCTAATAATCATCTACTCTACAGTATCAAATTTGTAAATACAACGGTGGGTATAAACCTCACCTGGCTCTAAGATAGTCGATGGGAATTGAGGTTGGTTTGGTGAATCTGGGAACAACTGAGTCTCCAAAGCCAACGATCCACGATGGTCATATGTACCCTCGCCATCCTTTGCAACGGTCTTGCCATCGAAGAAGTTACCACCATAGAACTGGATTCCAAGCTGATCTGTATAGACCTCCATGCGACGACCCGACTCTGGCTCAACAACCACAGCAGCGAGCTTCATAGCACCCTGCTTGCCATTAAGTACCCAGCAGTGGTCATATCCTGCGCCCATTTTAAGCTGTGTATGCTCCACCTCAAGATCTGTTCCGATAGCCTTAGCCTCTCTAAAATCGAATGGTGTACCTGCCACCTCTGCGATCTCTCCCGTTGGGATCGAAACCTCGTTGATTGGGATAAAGCGATCTGCATTGATCTTCAAGATGTGAGAGTTAACATCGCCATTACCCTCACCGCGAAGGTTGAAGAATGAGTGGTGTGTCAAGTTTACAGGTGTAGTTTTTGTTGTGCGAGCCTCATACTCAATCACAAACTCTGCATCCTCGGTAAGCTCATACGACATGTCGATTGTAAGCTCTCCTGGGTATCCCTCTTCGCCATCTACCGATACATAACGGAAGTCGATACGGCTATCTGTAGCCTTTACAACATCCCATACCACCGAATCAATGCCCTTTATACCGCCATGTAGCGACTGTCCGTTGTTGTTGATAGGAACATTATACTCAACGCCATCGATTGTAAATTTACCCTCTGCAATGCGATTTGCGAAGCGTCCGCAGACTGCTCCCAAGAATCTCTCACCTTTATTGTCGAGATACTCCTCATTTGTGTTGTATCCGAGGACGATATCTGCCATCTCGCCATCGCGACCCTCGACGAATAGTTTCATTACGCGAGCACCGAATGTCGATACTATCATCTCTACGCCACCGCCGTAGAGCTCATATGTCTTTAATTCTGCCATTTTTTTTGTATTTAAAATTGCGTTCGATTAAAATCGTATAATTCACATCTGAGATACGAAATTGAAAATTTCGTCATCCTGAACTTGATTCAGGATCTCCCGATTTTCGGAACGAAAACTCGGGCACGACGATGTTACCTTCGTCAATCTCTAATTCTCAACGTATTTTCTTCGTCCCCGAGTTTTTTCTAACGAAAAAATCGGGAGATCCTGAATCAAGTTCAGGATAACGGGAAAAATTAACGCACCAGTTATAATAGACTATAATTTATTAACAGTGCTGAGATCCTGAATCAAGTTCAGGATGACGAATCCGTTGGATTCGATAAAGTGATGTCAACGATTTTAATCCCCTTAATTTTATTCTATCTATTATTTCATTGAATCACGCAACGCCTGCTCCTTCTCTGCTGTCCAGTAGCCGCAGTCGAGCTCCAAGAATACAGAGCTATATGCCACTGTTGACTCTGTCTTGATAACCAAAACATTGAAGAGCTTAGATGCTGTGTCTAACTTCGTGAAGATCTCGTCATGGAGGATAGATTGAACCTCATACCCCTCGAAAGCCACCTTCATAGCCTCTACCATTTGAGCCTCCTTCTCGCCAAGAGCCGAGAGATAGTCGAACTCCTTGTCGGTATAGATTGCAGCCTTGATGTGTGATGCCGCCTCTACCTGATCGAGGACATATTTAAGCACATCGCCATGCTCCTCACAAGTGTTGATATACTCGATGCCATTTGCACTCTGCAATGGGTATGCTTTGTCCACTACAAGGATCCAGTTGCGGTGTCCCAATAGGTGTAGTGTCTCGTTAAACTGTTTTTTCCACATAATTATTAGATTTTCTAGTGTCCTATAAAACTTTTTCGAGCAGTCACACTTGAGATACGTTCCGCTAGGAACGTCATCCTGAACTTGTTTCAGGATCTCTGCATCGTTGATTAAACCATTGTATATAATATATTACAGAGGTCGGATTGTCGTTTGCTGAGATCCTGAAACAAGTTCAGGATGACGAAATTTTCAATTTCGTATCTCAAGTGGGACTATCTATAAAAGTTAAGTCCCTGTATTTACAAATAGATACAATCTGTTATATTACAGCGTATTACAAAAGTTTGTCGGATTTTTGTCGGACACTAATTATTAGATTTTAAAAAGGGTGTCAAGACAGATCTCGACACCCCCATTTTATTAAATATTCGCGACTTTTACGTCGCAAGGTAATTTGCGAGAAAAGATTACTTGATCTCCTCGTCGAATACGATAGCAACCTTACCACACTTACCCTCTGCCATTAGGCGGTAAGCCTCAGATGCATCCTTCAACTCGAAACGATCTGTAACCAAATCCTCTGGGTGGATGCCCCAACGTACGATACGCTCAACAACCTCCTCCATCTTCCAGATCGAAGTAACCCATGATCCGTAAAGAGTCTTCTGTGCGTGAAGCATATCCTCAGATGGATTGAACTCTACAGTACCACCCTCACCTACGAATGCGATCTTACCCCATTTGCGAGTAGCACGGATTGCCAACTGACGACCATAAGTGTTACCAGAGCAGTCGATAGCGCGCTCAACACCATTGCCACCTGTAAGAGCTAGGATGTTCTCCAAAGCTGCTTTGTCAGACATTACAACTGCGTCGCAAAGACCCTTCTCCATAGCGATATCCATACGAGACTGTACTGTATCAACTCCGATAACCTTCTCTGCACCCATAGCCTTAGCAAGCATTGCTGTAGCAAGACCTACTGGCCCAAGACCTACAACAAGAACTGCATCGTTACCGCAGATACCGATCTTCTCAAGACCCTCGTAAGTAGTACCGAATCCACAAGCTACCTGAGCACCGTCAGTGTAAGTCAATGAGTCTGGCAAAGCTACCAAGTCCTTCTCCTCAGCAAGCATATACTCAGCCATACCTCCATCACGCTGCCATCCGTAAGCGCGACGATACTCCTCAGAAGAGCAAGAGATCATGAATCCACGACGGCAGTCGTTACAAACACCGCAACCAGAGATGTGGTAAACGATTACACGATCACCCTTCTTGAAACGACGAAGACCTGGGCCTACCTCTACGATCTGACCGCAAGGCTCGTGTCCACAGATTTTGTTTTGGTATCCCTCAGGCCCTTTTCCAAGGTGCTCGCGATAGATACAACGGATATCAGATCCGCAGATTGTAGATGATTTCATCTTGATAAGAACCTCACCATGACCTGGTGTTGGGATCTCTACCTCTTTAAGCTCTACTGTGCTGTTACCAGGAAGGTATGCAGCTTGCATTTTGTTGCTCATTGTTTTATTTTTTATGTTTATTTGTTTTGTAAACTGTGTTCTTTTGCGCTCAGCAACTGCCTTCGGCGAGCGGCGTGCTCGCCGCGGAGCTGTCGAAAAACTTCGTTTTTCTTTTTTTTATTGTTTTGTAAAAGTTGATTTGTGCGTCAGTTTTGGTGCATCGCGAGCATTTTTAACCGCAGTGGGCTATTGCCCATGAGGATTAAAAAGCGCAGGGATGTGCCAAAAATGGCGTGCAAGGCAACTTTTACTTAAGGTTTTATTTGGCGATTGTGCCGTCCAAATCCCAAAGATCCTCCCACTCAGCACCAATCCAACAGAATACCTGACCCTTGATGAAACGGTTGTTCTTGTCGATAGCCTTCATCTGTGCCATCTCCTCCTCTGTCAATGGATCTACAACAGCACACTCCAAGTTAGCCATAAACTTCTCTGGCTTAACCGAGAATGGGATGATAATCTCACCACGCTGTACAGCCCACTTTAGGCAGATTACCGCTGGGTGAACACCATGAGCCTTCGCGATAGCGCAGATCGTTGGATCTTCGATAGGTACAGTATCTGTCTCAGTCTTATCACGCTCAGGACGGTTTGGAGAACCGATTGGGCAGAATCCGATTGGCTGGATACCATTTGCAATCATATAGTCAAACAACTCTGGCTGCTGGAAGTGTGGGTGAATCTCCATCTCGTTGATTACTGGCTTGATTTTGCAATCCTTAAGGATCAACTCCATCTTAGCCTTTGTAACATTCGATGTTCCGATGTTCTTCACAAGACCCATCTCAACCAACTCCTCCATCTTTGACCATGTAGCCATGAAGTTCTCGTGGATATATGGCTTAGCGTTAGGGTCGCGAGACTCTACAGATACACCCTTAGCGTGGAAGTTAGGGAATGGCCAGTGTACAAGATATAGATCAAGGTAATCCAACTGAAGGTCTGCCATAGACTTCTTGCAAGCCTCGATTACATTATCGTGTTGGTCGTTCCAAAGTTTAGATGTGATCCACAACTCCTCACGAGTCACAGTACCCTCCTCGATAAGCTCCTTGATAGCGACACCGATCTCTGCCTCGTTGCCATAAACTGCTGCACAGTCGATGTGGCGATAACCGTTGCGAACGGCGATCTTAAGGGCATTTGCGATTGTCTCGTTATCGTAGTTGTCAGAACCGAAAGTTCCGATTCCTACCGCTGGAATTACAGCACCGTTAGATAGTGTGCGTTGAGGAACGCTTGCTGGGTTGATTGATTTAATCTCCATTGATTTATATGGTTTTATTAGTTTAAACTAGTTGTTTTTCTTTGATTCTTGGTAAGAGCTATATCCGTAGTATGCAACGAATATGAAGCAGATGAATGGAAGGATGAACGAAGCGTTCTGAGCAGGTAGCCCCAAGAATGTACCCTGATCGATGATCCAACCCTGCAAAGGTGGCATAAGCGCACCACCCACGATCGCCATCACAAGACCCGCAGCTCCCAATGTAGCGTAGTTTCCGATACCCTCCAACGCGATACCATATATAGTAGGGAACATCAACGACATGAAGCAAGATGTCGCCATCAAGCAGTATAGACCAGTCATACCGTCGATAAGTATTGCACCCGAAACAGTACAGATCGCACCGCAACCGAACCACAACAACATAAGACGAGAGTTAACATATTTCATAAGTCCTGTAGCGATGAAACGCCCCACAAGGAACATACCCATAGCGACGATGTTATACATCTGAGCATCCTCTTTGGCGATTCCCAAACGACCTGCATACTGGATGATGAATGTCCAACACATGATCTGAGCACCTACATAGAACATCTGAGCTACAACTCCCTTGCGATATACCTTATGATTCAAAAGATACTTCATCGAGTCGCGGAATCCGATCTGCTTCGAGGTGTCGTTTGTCATCGGCATCTTTGTGCAGAGGATCACGATAAACATCACGATTACAACTAGACCAAGGATCACATAAGGGTTACGAATAACCATCAAATCCTCGATACGAATCTGATCTTTCACCGCGCTGTCTGGCATCGCTGCGAAGTTCTCAAATCCGAACTTCTCCATGATCTTCGAACCATCCGACTGTAGATCAGCCAAGATAAACTTCGAAGCTACAAACATACCCATCAACGATCCGATTGGGTTGAAAGCCTGCGCCATATTCAGACGACGAGTAGAGGTCTCGACCGAACCCATCGACAAGATATAAGGGTTGGCGGTGGTCTCCAAGAATGCGAGTCCGAATGTTAGGATATAGAGTGAAAGGAGGAAGAACTCGAAGATCTGGAATTGAGCCGCTGGCCAGAACAGAAGTGCTCCTGTAGCGTAGAGTCCAAGACCTAGCAAGATACCCTTTTTGTAGCTATATTTTTGGATGAATAGTGCGGCAGGGATCGCCATTGTAGCGTAGCCACCGTAGAATGCAAATTGGATAAGTGCGGCACGAGCAGTCGAGATCTCCATTACGGATTTGAACGCTGCAACCATCGGGTTGGTTATATCGTTCGCAAAACCCCAAAGGGCAAATAACGAGGTGATGAGGATGAATGGCACGAGCATATCTTTCGTCACCACATGTTGATTTGGAGTCTGTTTTCCGATTTTCATAAGGTTTGTAGTTTATATTTAAACTTATTAGATTAGTTACATTATATTAAGGTATTACAAAGGTACATATTTGAGCGCAACAGAAGAGGGGTATTTTCATCGAATATAGGGGGGTATTTTTTTACATGCACCACCTTCGCGCTATCCACTAGAGCCCTAAGATGCTGAACGAATGAGTTTTCATGCCATATTTTGATCCTAAAGGTATAATAAATATTTCATATTCTAAAATATAATTACTATCTTGCACCTAATTAAACAAAACAAACTAATTTAAACTCTAAAAACAACCTATGAAAAGAGCAATACTATCGCTTATTTTGCTTCTATCTCTATTCGCTGTAGAGGCAAAAAAGCCAGAGAAGTTCGAGCCTACTTGGGAGTCGCTCAAAAGCTACGAAGTGCCAGAGTGGTGGAAGAACTCAAAGTTCGGAATCTACTTCCACTGGGGTCCTTACACTGTCCCTGCGTTCGACACCGAGTGGTACTCACACTGGATGTATCTGGACAAGATGAAGCATGCTCAATACCACAAAATGGTATATGGCACAACCGACAAATTTGGCTACAAAGATTTTATTCCACTCTTCAAGGGTGAGAAGTTCGATGCCGATGAGTGGGCTAAACTATTCAAAGAGGCTGGAGCGCAGTTTGCAGGACCTTGCGCAGAGCATGCCGATGGATTTGCAATGTGGGACTCTGACCTTACGGAGTGGGACTCATATGATATGGGCCCAAATGTCGACGTTGTAGCTGAGATGCAGCGCGCTATCAAGAAGCAGGGTATGAAGTATATCATCACCTACCACCGTCAATGGCTATACGCTTGGTTCCCAACATGGAATAAAGATACTGACGCAGGAGATCCAGCCTACGCAGGGCTCTATGGTCCATACGTCAAAGATGGAATGTTCAACATCGAGGGTGTCAGAAACCATATCGCTGACCACACCGCCGAGGATGCGTTCAACAAAGAGTGGTATGATAGACTTATCGAGCTGATTAATAAATATGATCCAGACCTAGTTTGGTTCGACAACAAATTGAGCATCATCGACGAGAAGTATCGCCGTCAATTCCTCGCTGACTACTATAACAAAGGTATCGAGAGGGGCAAAGAGGTCGTTTGTACCTATAAATTCCAAGATATGATGGAGGGGACAGCTGTCCTCGATTTGGAGCGTGCACGTATGAGCGAGAAGAAGGATTTCAACTGGTTGACCGACGACTCGATCGATTGGGGTGCATGGTGCGATGTTCAGAATCCAGACTACAAGACAACAAACCGCCTCTTGGACTTCCTTATCGATGTGGTTTCGAAGAATGGTGCTGTTCTGCTTAGTGTAACTCCAAATGCAAGCGGTGTAATGCCTCATGGTGTTCAGCAACGTCTTCGCGAGATGGGTGCTTGGTTGAAGCTCAATGGCGAGGCGATCTATGATACACGTCCATGGGTGATCTATGGCGAGGGCCCACAAGAGATCGTTGAGGGTCACTTGAAGGAGCATTTGACAGCCGATGCAGTTGCTGAGGATATCCGTTTCACAACAAATGGTGACCAGCTATATGCCACTGCGCTCGATTGGCCAGAGAGTGGTAAACTTGTAATCAAGAGCCTTGCAATGACTCAAAACTACCTTCAAGAGCCTGTTAAAAAGGTGAGCATGTTGGGAAGCAAAGAGAAGTTGGAGTGGAGACAGACTGCACACGGTTTGGAGGTTACATTCCCATCGGTGAAGCCTTGTGAGCACGCGTTTGTACTTAAGATTAACTAATCGAAATATTTTGTCCGATAGGATTTATTGATGTTTAATTTATTGATGGTCGATACTATTGATGTTTAATATTTTTTAGCAGTCCCTCTTGAGATACGAAATTGAAAATTTCGTCATCCTGAACTTGTTTCAGGATCTCTGCAAATAACCTTAAACTATGATATAGTTAGGGATCCTGAAACAAGTTCAGGATGACGACTCTTTCAGAGTCGAAACGAGGTGCCAATACAAATTGCAAACTTTTATCGGACACTAATAAATTTGATTCAGGATGACGAAAAAATATGACGTGAAAAAGGTTAACACAAGAATTAACGCATTAGAAATAAACAGAGAATAAAACTAAATTATAATTAACTATGAATCTAAAATCTATTATTGCAACATTTGCAGTTGTTGCAACAGTATCTCTTGTGCAGGCAGAGCCATTCCCATATATCCTGCCTAAGGAGAAGCCAAATTTCGAGATGAGCCCAGCAATGGAGCGTGTGTATGACCAGTATGGAGGAGCAACACCTCAGGATAATGAGCTATATACACAGTTCAAATATACAGCTATCAAGGGGCTAGATTACCACAACGCAGATGGTACAGTGACTCGTCGCGATCCAACTCGTATTATCAAGGCGAATGGTAAATACTATATGTGGTATACTCTTCGTAACACAAAGACTACATATGTTCCAAATATGGCAAATACACCAGAGGATGTGCCGATCAACGATTGGGATCTTTGCGATATCGGTTACGCAACATCGAAGGATGGTATCACATGGGAGGAGCAGGGTATTGCAGTTCACCGTCCAGAGCGTCCAGCTCTAGGTTGGAGATCTATCTCTACTCCAGATGTGCTATACTATAAGGGTAAATATTACCTATACTATCAGGCGTTCTCGGTATTTGATGGTAAGGTTGGTGACGACTGTCCTGTAAAGGTGTCGTGGGCTACATCGCCAGATGGACCTTGGACAACAGAGGATCATATCGTTGTTGAGAATGGCCCAGAGGGAAGTTGGGATCAATTCTCGATCCACGATCCACAGCCAATTGTGATGGGTGATAAGATCTACCTCTACTATAAATCTGACTATAACGAGCGTGGTAACTTGGTTCGTTCAACTGGACTTGCTATTGCGGAAGATCCACTTGGGCCATTCGTTAAGTATGAGTTTAACCCAGTAATGAACTCTGGTCACGAGACTCAGATGTTCCGTTTCAAGGAGGGTATCGCGGCGATCCTTGCAAAGGATGGTCATGAGGCTAATACGATTCAATATGCTCCAGATGGTAAGAACTTCGAGTTGGCATCTATCTGTGATGTAGTTCCTGTTGCTTGTGGAGTCTATGATCCAGATGCGTTTACGGGTGTTGAGTATGCAAGGGGTATCACATGGGGTGTCTCGCACATTCACCATTGGGGCGAGGGTCGTCACACATATCTTATGCGCTTTGATTGTGATTTGAGCCTCGATGTGAATGATCCACTGCTTAAGAAGAATATCGGTATTCCATACACTCCAGATGAGTTGTTGCGCCGCGGTTTGAACCAAAAGCAGAAGCAGCGTATCGCAGCAGAGGCTGCGGCTGATCTTGCTAAATAGTTGAGAATATAGGGTTTAAGGAACTGTTTAAGTTTTATATTTACCACTATTAATTTCCAGCAGTCCCACTTGAGATACGTTCCGAAAGGAACGTCATCCTGAACTTGTTTCAGGATCTCTGCAAATGATGATACTACAAAGGTAACACATTGATAGATAGATATCTATTGATAATGCAGAGATCCTGAAACAAGTTCAGGATGACGAAATTTTCAATTTCGTATCTCACGTGGGACTGCTGGATTGATTTGTATACTGCATGAGCAATTCGAGTGTCTCAAAAAAACTCAAAAAAGATGGTATAATATTGTTATTTCCATAAAAATAGACTATCTTTGTGACCTAATATGTTGTTAGTAATTTTTCGACTCTATATGGGTGTAAAACAGATACATACAAAACCGTAATGACCCACTTAAAGGGGGCGTTGCGGTTATATTTTTTCAAGTCGTAAACTTTTTTGATATTATGAAAGTAGGTATAATAATGGGCTCAACGAGCGATTATGATGTTATGGAGGCGGCCGTCTCAACTCTCGCGGAGTTTGGCGTTGAGTTCGAAAAACGCGTTGTGAGTGCCCACAGAACACCAGATCTGTTGGTGGAGTATGCTAAAAGCGCGAAGTCTCGTGGCATAGAGGTGATAATCGCTGGTGCGGGAGGTGCTGCACATCTGCCTGGTATGGTGGCGAGTATGACTCCGCTTCCTGTGATAGGAGTCCCTGTGAAGTCTCGTGCGTTGAATGGTCTTGACTCTCTACTTTCTATTGTTCAGATGCCAGCGGGTGTCCCTGTTGCGACAACAGCAATCAATGGGGCGAAGAATGCGGCACTTATCGCAATCTCGATCCTCGCGCTTTCTGATGAGAAGTTGGCAGCGAAGTACGACGCATTTCGTGCTAAACAGACAGCGGATGTTTTAGCGGCTCAGTTGTAGGTTATGGCAAAGAGAATCGGAATAGTCGGCGGTGGTCAACTAGGGTTGATGATCGCTCAAGCGGCTCGCGAGATGGGCGTTGGTTGTGTGGCGTTAGATCCTGCGCCAGATGCCCCAGCGTTTGCGGTCTGCGAGGATAAGATCGTGGCGGCATACGACGATGTAAAGGCGTTGACTCAGCTCTGTGAGAGCACAGATGTTGTGACCTACGAATTTGAGAATATACCAGCTAAGGTGTTGGAGCCGTTGTGTGCCAAATATAATATCAAACAGGGGTGTAAGCAGCTGCTAGACTCTCAGGATCGACTTCGCGAGAAGATCGGGGCAAAGACGAGTGGTCTCAAAACTCCGATGTTTGCGGCGGTGAACGACGAGGCGATGTTGAAACTTGCAATTGGAATGATGGGACTCCCTGCGGTGCTTAAGACCCGAAGAATGGGGTACGATGGCAAGGGGCAGGTGGTTATAAAGAGCGAGGAGGATCTGGAGGATGCTATCTCGTTGCTTAGCGTTCCATGTATCTTGGAGGAGTTTGTGGATTTCGACTTTGAGCTTAGCACCGTTGTTGTTCGCAGCGAGGAGGGGTATACGTTATTCCCTATTGGACGTAATTGTCACCGTCGCGGAGTGTTGGATCTGTGCATTGTGCCAGCTGAGATCTCGAAGGAGCTACAATATAAGATCGAGAAGCAGACGATTAACTTCATGGAGCAGAGCGGATACTATGGAATCCTTGCGATAGAGTACTTTGTGAAGGGGAGTAAAGTTATATTTAATGAGATGGCACCTCGCCCTCATAACTCGGGACACTATACGATCGAGGGTAGCACATCGTCGCAATTCTCGGAGTTGGTGAGATTCCTCATTGATGAGCCGCTTCAAGGTGCAGCGTTGAGGGGTGAGAGCGTTATAATGAAGAATATTCTGGGAGAGGATTTTGCTCAGGCGCAAAAGATCGCTTCGGAGGGGCATGATGGAGTCTTTGTACACCTCTATGGCAAGAGCGAGTGTAAGGCGGGTCGCAAGATGGCACACATTACATTTGTGGGTTTGAGCGAGGCGGAGTATCGAGAGAGATGGGCTTCACGATTTGTAGAGTAGGTGGCTTGATAGATTGTTTATTGATGTGTTGTTTAGAGGGTTGGTACCATGTATCGAATCCAACGGATTCGTCATCCTGAACTTGTTTCAGGATCCCTAATTCGAGGTGACAACTGATAAATTTGGAGATATATTAATAATGCAGAGATCCTGAAACAAGTTCAGGATGACGAAATTTTCAATTTCGTATCTCACGCGTGGATTATAATGTGTTTATTAGAGCGTAATTAAAATAGACAACTCGCTCTTGACAACATAAAACAAAAATAGGCAAGAGTCCGCCAAAGAGGATAGAGTAGTAAAAACAATATATATAATAATAAATGGGTAATTTCCGTATCTTTGTAGAGAAGAAAGAGCAGTTCAGAGTGGAGGCTGAGAGCCTACGAAAGGAGCTAAATACTAACCTTACGATGTCGATCGAGTCGTTGAGACTCATCTGTGTCTATGATCTATTTGGTTTCGAGCAGGAGTTGGTGGAGCGCGCTCGATATGGTGTCTTTGGTGAGATTGTGACCGATTCGGTGACTAATGAGTTGGAGAGCGAGGGTCAGCAGATGATCGCTATTGAGTATCTGCCTGGACAGTTCGATCAACGTGCAGCTTCGGCGGTGGATTGTGTGAAGTTGCTCGATCCAGAGGCGGATGTACGTATCAAATCGGGACGTATATTGCTACTTGATTCGGGTGTGTCGGTTGAGGATATCGCTCGTATCAAAAAATATTGCATCAATGCGGTGGAGTCACGCGAAAAGGATATGACTCGCCTAACAGATGCTGAGAGAGCTGTGCCAACAGCTGTGCCAGTGCTCGAAGGACTCACTCAGATGAAGGATGAGGAGCTTGCGCCATACTGCAAAACGATGGGTCTGGCGATGAGCTGGGAGGATTTGGCAGAGGTGCGTAACTACTTCTTGAAGGAGGGTCGCGACCCTTCAGAGACGGAGCTTAGAATCCTCGATACATATTGGAGTGACCACTGTCGCCATACAACATTCACATCGGAGCTTACGGATATCGAGGTTGCAGAGAGCTTTATCAAGGCAGATATCGAGGCGCAGTTGGCAGGTGTGGTGACAATTCGCGAGGCGTTGGGTAGAACTCAGAAGCCATTGTGTTTGATGGAGCTAGCGACAATTGGAGCGAGATATCTCAAAAAAACAGGCTTCCTCGATGATATGGAGGTAAGCGAGGAGAATAACGCATGTTCGATCTTTGTCGATATTGATGTCGATGGACAGAGCGAGAAGTGGTTGCTACAGTTCAAGAACGAGACACATAACCACCCAACGGAGATCGAGCCTTTTGGAGGTGCATCGACATGTTTGGGAGGGGCTATTCGTGACCCATTGTCGGGACGTGCGTATGTCTATCAGGCGATGCGTGTGACGGGAGCTGGAGATATCTACAAACCTATTGCGGAGACGATGGAGGGTAAACTTCCACAACGTATCATCTCGCGTAAGGCGGCAGATGGATATTCAAGCTACGGAAATCAGATCGGACTTGCAACAACACATCTACGCGAGATCTACCATCCTAACTATATCGCTAAGCGATTGGAGGTTGGAGCGGTATGTGGCGCGGTAAAGGCTGATGCAGTTCGCAGAGAGTCTCCAGCGGCAGGCGATATTGTCTTGATGTTTGGAGGTAGAACAGGTCGCGATGGCGTTGGAGGTGCTACAGGATCTTCGAAGGAGCATACAACAGAGTCGTTGGAGACATGTAGCTCGGAGGTGCAGAAGGGAAATGCACCTGAGGAGCGTAAGATCGAGAGGTTGTTCCGCAGAGCGGAGGTTACACGAATGATTAAGAAGTCGAATGACTTTGGAGCAGGTGGTGTGAGCGTTGCAATTGGAGAGCTTACGGATGGATTAGATATCTATTTGGATCGTATTCCAACAAAATATAGCGGTTTGAACTCTACGGAGATCGCAATTAGCGAGTCGCAGGAGCGTATGTCGGTTGTGATCGAGGCGAAGGATAAGGAGGAGTTTATCAAGTATTGCCACGAGGAGAATATGGAGATTATCCATGTTGCCGATGTTACGGATCTTCACCGAATGAGAATGTTCCAAGATGGAGAGTTGGTGGTGGATTTGAGCCGCGAATTTATCGACTCGGCGGGTGCTCCACACTATGCGGAGGCTGTGATTGCAGAGGTTGAGGAGCGTGATCCATTTATGCGAAGTGTCGAGGGTGAAGATCTTAAGAGCCAGATACTTAACAACTTGGCGGATGATAATGTGGTGTCTCAGCGCGGTTTGATCGAGATGTTCGATGCTACAATCGGACGATCAACAGTCTTGATGCCATTCGGAGGTCGCACACAAAACTCCGAGACTCAGGTGTCGGTTCAGAAACTTCCGACTCCGGGATTTACAAATACAGCGAGTATAATGTCGCATGGTTACAACCCATTCATTACAGAGTGGAGTCCATACCATGGAGCTGCATATGCGGTTGTTGAGGCGTGTGCCAAGACAGTTGCAGCAGGTGCGCGATTTGAGAGTATGCGATTCTCATATCAGGAGTACTTCGAGAGGATGTCGAGTGCCGAGAGCTGGGGAAAACCTTTGGCGGCACTGCTTGGAGCGTTGAAGATGCAGACAGAGTTGAAGTTGCCTTCGATCGGAGGAAAGGATTCGATGAGCGGAACATTCCACGATATCAACGTGCCACCGATGCTTATGGCGTTTGGAGTTACGACGGTTGATGCTCGCGATGTGATCTCGACAGATTTGAAGGCGGCAGATAATGACTTATATATATATAAGCACACTCCACTTGGAAATGGAATGCCAGATACCGATGCTCTTCGCGAGATGTGGGGTATAGTATCGGAGGGTATTGCAAGTGGCAAGATCCTATCGGCATATGCTGTTGGATTTGGAGGTGTCGCAGAGGCGGTTGCGAAGATGTCATTCGGAAATGAGATCGGAGCGAAGATTGATACATCTGTGGAGGAGCTATTCAACTATAACTACGGTTCGATCGTTGTTGAGTGGAGTGGTTCGGAGAATAATAACGACGAATATGCCGAGAAGATCGGATATACAGTCGCTCTTAAGTCGATCACTATCAACGATGTAGAGTTGTCGTTGGAGGAACTTTGGGCAGCTAATACTCGCAAATTCGCAACCATATATCCAGACTCTGCCGTGAGCGATGCTGTTGTGAAGAGCTCAGAGCCAGCAAAGAGCGTGGTGTCATATTCGGGCGAGAAGAAGAGCTCTCCAGTGGCTTATCTTCCTGTATTCCCAGGTACAAACTGCGACTACGATACAGCTAAGGCGTTTGCAAAGGCTGGAGCTACAGTTACAACATCGGTATTCTGTAACTTGACGAGTGAGATGGTCTTTGACTCTATCGATAGAATGGTTGAGATGATCGACGCTTGCGATATCTTTGTGTTGAGTGGAGGATTTTCGAGCGGTGACGAGCCAGATGGAAGCGGTAAATTTATCGCTACAGTGCTCAATAACGCCAAGGTTACCGAGGCGATCCACCGTCTACGCGATAGAGAGGGTCTGATCCTTGGAATCTGTAACGGTTTCCAGGCGTTGGTTAAGTCGGGACTTCTACCTTATGGACGCTTAGGCATGCTAAATGAGGGCTCGCCAACGTTATTTAGAAACAACATTAACCGCCATATCTCACAGATGGTTACAACGCGTATCTCGACACTCAACTCGCCTTGGTTGGCAGGTATGGAGCTAGGGGATGAGCATACGATCGCAATGAGCCATGGAGAGGGTAAATTTGTGGTTAGTGAGCAGATGGCAGAGGAGCTATTCGCAAAGGGTCAAGTGGCATTCCAATATGTCGACCTAGAGGGTAATATAGCGACTGAGACTCCATACAATCCAAATGGATCGAGCTACGCAATTGAGGGAATAATCAGCGAGGATGGACGAATATTGGGTAAGATGGGACACTCGGAGCGTTACGAAGATAACCTCTTCAAGAACATCGCGGGTAACCTCGATCAGCCACTATTCACCAACGCTGTAAACTATTTTAGATAAAATAAACAAAACAAATAAATAAAGCCATGCAACAAAAAGAGATGCTCTACGAGGGCAAAGCAAAACAGGTATTCTTGACAGATGACAAAGATATCATCGTAATCCACTATAAAGATGCAGCGACTGCATTCAACAATGTGAAGAAGGCGACAATCGAGAATAAAGGTGTGTTGAACAACGCAATCTCAACCCTAATCTTCGAGCAGCTTCACAAGGCTGGAATCAAGACTCACTACATCGAGACAATCAACGATCGTGACCAAGTATGCAAGCGCGTAGAGATCATCCCAATCGAGGTTATCGTGCGTAATATCATCGCAGGATCTATGGCTCAGCGTCTAGGTCTTATCGAGGGTACAAAGCCAGACAACACAATCTATGATATCTGCTACAAGAACGATGAGTTGGGTGATCCACTTATCAACGACCACCACGCAGTGGCTCTTGGAGCTTTGTCTTACGAGGAGTTGGATACAGTATACAAGATGACAGCTCAGATCAACGAGGCTCTAACAGAGATGTTTAAGAAGATGAATATCACACTTGTAGATTTCAAGATCGAGTTCGGTCGTACATCATCGGGTGAGATTGTCTTGGCAGATGAGGTGTCGCCAGATACATGCCGTTTGTGGGATATGACAACAAACGAGAAGCTAGATAAGGATCGTTTCCGTCGCGACTTGGGTAAGGTTCGCGAGGCTTACGAGGAGATCCTTGCTCGTTTGCAGAAGTTATAATAGGCGTATTCAAATATCTTGAAAGTATCTATTGCTGTCGTCAAAAGGGGGGCTTTTCATCACGTTTCGGCTCTAAAAGAGCCGTCATCCTGAACTTGTTTCAGGATCCCTAATTTGATTATATGTGATAATGCAGAGATCCTGAAACAAGTTCAGGATGACGAAATTTTCAATTTCGTATCTCAAGTGGGAGTGCTAGCAAAATTTATCAGATAGCAATAAATAGAGGTCAAGATCTCCCGAGATTTCGGAATGAAGTCTCGGGTGCAAAAGTATATTTAATAAGAGTTATGAAAGAGTTACAAGATCCGTTCGACAACGGAATACATGAAGAGTGTGGTGTTTTTGGAGTTTTTGGTGTGAGCGACGCTGCGTCGTTGACCTATTATGGTCTGCATTCATTGCAACACCGTGGTCAAGAGGGGTGTGGAATTGTCGCCGTTGGTGACGATGGCGAATTTGTACGTCGACGCGGTGAAGGTCTTGTAACAGAGGTCTTTAATGAGGCAAATCTAGCTCCTTTGAAGGGTAGTAGTGCGATCGGTCACGTTCGTTACTCGACATCGGGAGGCGGTGGTACGGAGAATATCCAACCATTCATGTTCCGTCACCATACGGGAAACTTCGCAATGGCGCATAACGGAAATCTGGTTAACTCGGATGATCTGCGTCGCTTCTTGGAGAATCGCGGTAGCCTGTTTCAGTCGACTTCGGATTCGGAGGTGTTGGCGCACCTTATCAAGAAGGATAAGCGATCGTTGCACCGAATAAACTCGATTGTCGCGGCGTTGAATATGATTGAGGGTGCGTTTGCATTCCTTATCATGACGGAGAAGAGAATCTACGCATGTCGCGATAAATATGGGCTTCGTCCACTCTCTATCGGTAAGTTAGGCGATGGATGGGTTGTGAGTTCGGAGACCTGTGCTTTGGATGTGGTTGGTGCGGAGTATGTGCGCGATGTAGAGCCAGGTGAGATCGTATCATTTGATGGTAAGGGTCTGAGAACCACTCACTTCTCGCAGTTCAAGAGACACCAGATGTGTGCGATGGAGTATGTATACTTCGCTCGCCCTGATTCGGATATCGAGGGGTGTAATGTCCACACTTTCCGCAAGGAGTCGGGCAAGATCCTTTGGAGTGAGTCGCCTGCCGATGTAGATATCGTTGTTGGAGTTCCAGACTCTAGTTTGAGTGCAGCGATGGGGTATGCCGAGGCGGCGGGACTCCCTTACGAGATGGGTCTTATCAAGAATAAATATATCGGAAGAACATTTATCCAACCGTCGCAGGCTATGCGCGAAAAGGGCGTGAGGATGAAACTTTCGGCTGTGCGAGGCATTGTAAAGGGCAAGCGCGTGGCGTTGATCGACGACTCTATCGTGCGTGGAACAACCTCAAAGCGCATTGTTAGGATGCTCAAAGAGGCTGGAGCTACGGAGGTGCATGTTCGTATCGCGAGCCCAGAGTATCGCCACTCATGCTACTATGGTGTCGATACATCGAGCGTTGAGGAGCTGCTCTGCCACCGCTACAATGTAGAGGAGGCAAGTGAGTATATCGAGGCGGATTCATTGGCATTCTTGAAGGCGGAGTCGCTATACAAGGCAGGAAATCGCAAACAACTATGTACGGCATGTTTCACGGGGGAGTACCCCACAAACCTCTACGGGGCAGACGAATCAGCTGAATAAACAGAAAATAAAATAATAATATGGCAATAAGTTACGAAAAAGCTGGAGTAAACCTCGAAGCAGGTTACGAGTCAGTACGCAGAATCAAGAGTCACGTTGCAAGCACATCGCGCTTGGGCGTAATGGGAAATATCGGTGCATTTGGAGGTATGTTCGACCTCTCGGCACTCAACATCAAAGAGCCAGTCTTGGTGAGCGGCACAGATGGTGTTGGTACAAAACTAAAGCTCGCATTTGTGATGGATATCTACCATACAATCGGAATCGATGCTGTGGCGATGTGTGTGAATGATGTCTTGGCACAGGGTGCAGAGCCATTGTATTTCCTTGATTATGTGGCTGTTGGGCACAATGATCCAGCTCAGATCGAGGCTATCGTGTCGGGTGTTGCTGAGGGTTGTCGCCAAAGCGGTTGCGCACTTATCGGTGGCGAGACAGCCGAGATGCCAGGTATGTATCCAGAGGGTGAGTACGATATCGCAGGTTTTACGTGTGGCGTTGTGGAGAAGAGCCAACTCATTGATGGATCGAAAGTTAAGGTGGGTGATGTGTTGGTTGGAATCGCTTCGAGCGGTGTTCACTCAAATGGGTTCTCGTTGGTGCGCAAGATCGTAGCTGACAGCTTGGCAGATTTGGAGGCTCCACGTGGAGAGTTCGGCGGAAAGTCGTTGGGCGAGGCGTTGTTAACCCCTACAAAGATCTATGTTAAGCAGGTGCTCGATGTAATCAAAAATGTCGATGTTCACGGAATTAGCCACATCACAGGTGGTGGTTTCGACGAGAATATTCCGCGTATCTTGACTCCAGAGATGGGAATCGAGATCACGGAGGGATCGTGGGAGATCTTGCCAGTATTTAAGTTCTTGGAGCAGACTGGAGAGGTAGATCACCGCGAGATGTTCAACATCTTCAATATGGGTATCGGAATGGTTATCGCACTCGACGAGGCAGATGCACCAAAGGCGATCGAGATCCTTGAGAAGTGGGGTGAGAAGGCTAGTGTGATTGGTAAGATCACAGATAAGGCTGGTGCTGTAGAGATCATCTAATACTTCAAAGAGCTATGAGTGAAATGGTCGACCTCGATACTGTCATCGACATGGGCGAGGAGCTAAATAATAGAACGAAGATCGCAATCTTTGCAAGTGGTTCGGGGTCAAACTTCGAGGCACTTGCAGCAGCGTGTCAGAGGGGCGAAATAGATGCTGATGTTGCGGTGATGGTGTGCGATAAGCCGGGGGCTAAGGTGATTGAGAGAGCCGAGAGGTTGGGGGTTACGACCTTTGTGGTCTCGCCAAAGGAGTTCGAATCGAAGCAGGCTTATGAGCAGGCGATCCTTGATAAGCTCGATGAGTTGCAGGTTGAGTTGATCTGTTTGGCTGGGTATATGCGTATCATTACCGATGTTCTGCTTGATGCCTATCCAGAGCGTATAATGAATGTTCATCCGTCGATTTTGCCAGCCTTTAAGGGTGCGCACGCTATTGAGCAGGCTTTGGCTTATGGGGTGAAGTATTTTGGTGTTACGATTCATTTGGTCAATGCGGAGCTTGATAGCGGTATGATTTTGGATCAGGCGGCTTTTAGGTATGATGGTCGCAAGGTTGCGGAGTTGGAGCAGTTGGTTCATGAGGCGGAGCATCCGTTATATATTAAAACGGTAAAGAGTTTCATATCCGAACTAAATAACTAAATAATTAGCGAAATAACTAGCTCAGCGGAGAGCACTCCGCTCGCCGAAGGCAGTTCCCAAAGTAAACCTCGCTCTCTCTGAAAAAAGGAGATTTTCAAGAAAAAATCTCCACAGAGAGCGAAACAGATATAATTAGAAAATTTCGAGGGTAAAGTCGTTGTGCCCGAGTTTTCGTTCCGAAAATCGGGAGATCCTGAATCAAGTTCAGGATGACGGCTCTTTCAGAGCCGATACGAGGTGCGAAAATAAGCTACGCAGTAAACATAAAATAGGGCTGATAGTCCCACTTGAGATACGTTCCGCAAGGAACGTCATCCTGAATTTGTTTCAGGATCTCAGCAAAGGATTTGAAACACTGATAGTTAGGGATCCTGAAACAAGTTCAGGATGACGAAATTTTCAATTTCGTATCTCAAGAGGGACTGATAGAAACGTTTTATCAGACACAGTCACAGACACAGACACAGAACAGACACAGTCACAGACATAAAATAATTTAACTTTTATAGGGTTTGCTATTGCAAACCCTATTTGCGTTGTTGTATATTTGCAGCGGGCTAGGGTGTTATCTGGGGGGATTCAAGGCTCTAGCCCATAAATTTCTAAAGTTAAATTATTACATTATGTATATAAATTATAAATCGGATTTCTCCATACTGGTTAGCTTCGAAGAGGGTATTCCCACATACCCTTGGCGGATGCTGTTTCGAACCGATGCCAAGCCATCTGTAATCAATGGAGATATAAACGCCTCATACTCGGCTGGGTATATGGCTCGGTTCGATGGCACAAAGTATACTAGAGCTCAGGTGGTAAGCGGCAGCGAGACTGATATCCTTATAGAGTTTAAGGATCATGGTCTACAACCTGGGGATCTGCGTATGGAGTGGGATATTATGGTGCAGAGTGATCTGTTCGAGAACAAAAAACAACGACTTGTAGCCCCAAAACTGACACCTGTTGTGCTTGTTGAGAGCGCGGGAGATGAGATTGATACAACGATTATTCCGATCCTTGTCCCTATAATTAAGGGTGATGGCAGCAGCAGTGGAGACTCATCGGTCGGAGATGTTGATATCGCTCAAAGCATAGGGACATCCGAGACAACCGTGATGAGTCAAAAGGCAGTGACTGATGAGTTGGATGCAATAAAATCGGTACTATTCCCATTGACGCTCTCTTATAGCGGTGGAGGGGTCTATGAGGTTGGTGCGACACCTACAGTGACATTGACATGGAGTCTCTCTCAAAGTGGAGAGACAGTTAGCGCAGAGTCTACAATAAATGGGGTCGCGGCGACATCGCCTTATGTTGTCTATCCTACCTCAACCACCTCTTATGCGTTGTCTGCAACATATTCGGGATCGACGGTGACAGGGTCACAGACAGCGACCTTTGTCTACGCCTCTTATTATGGTGTTGTCTTAGAGTCGGAAGATATTGATGTTACAGCGTTGACCAAGAGTGTTAAGAGCTCAAAGGCTCTCTCTTTAACATCGCTTAATTTGGATAATGAGCAGTTGGCATATGCCTACCCTACCTCTTTTGGCGAGTTATCGTCGATCAAGGATGGTAATAACTTCGAATATATCAATAGTTATACTCGAACCACGATAAGCGTAGATGGGGTCTCTTATTATCTCTATAGGTTGACCTCTGCAATTACAATCTCAGGTTTCACTCAAATATTCTCATAATTATGGCGATATCAATAGGAGATAATTTTCATTATCAGGGGACAAGCCCCAATTTTGCGAGAGACTCTTTTGATACTCTCGCTGCTATGTCCACCTTCGCGGAGACGAGCCTCGACGAGGGGCATGTTAGCTTCTGCAAGGAGGATGGCAATAGATATCAATACAAAAGTACAAATAGTGTCGACGCTACGACAGGCAAATGGCGGTCTGTATCCATAGACCCACTTTCGGAGGCGATATTTGGCATAACATCGGATCTTGTGGTGTCGAATACATTTACGTGGAGCAGTGCCACAACAACATACTTTAAGCTATATATTGATATAAGTGCTGGCGAGACATTTACGCTGACAGTTAATACCGACCCATCGAAGATCGGAACAACGGTATTTTATATGTATAGCCAAGAGTACGCGCTCAACACTACACATACAATCAAATTTGACCAAGATTACACGGAGCTCGCCATTGGATTTGGAGGCACTAGCTTTGTCGAGGAGACAACATTCGAGATCACTGCCGAAAAGGTCGAGACGGTTGTGGAGGGGCTTTCGGATGCTGTATTTGGCGTAACGTCGAGTTTAGTGGTCTCAGATACATTTGCATGGGATAGTGCCGTAACAAAATACTTTAAGCTATATATTAATATAAGTGCTGGCGAGCCATTTACCCTTACGGTCAACACCGACCCCTCGAAGATCGGAACAACGGAGTTTTTTATGTATAGCAAGATATATGAGCTCAATACCACACATACAATCGTATTTGATGAGGATCAAACAGAGCTCGCCATTGGATTTGGGTCTACTAGCTTTGTCGAGGCGACAACATTCGAGATTACTGCCGAAAAGACAGAGTATTTAACAAAGAGCCTATCGGCTAGAGTAGAGGATCTGGAGAATGCGATTGACGATAGTGCCTACCCTCAAATTATACTCACCGATAATCTATATTGCGTAGTTGGAGATACCGTTCAGCTATTCTTTAACTCGATAACCACAGGGCTTACAGAGGCGAATGAGCTGCATATAAGCTGCACACACGGAAAGAACTATCCTCGATATTGGGAGTATACACCAACCTCTTCGAATGTCGGAGAGGTGACTATGACCGTTGAGATTATAGAGGTCGTTACGGGCAATGTGTTGGCGACAAAAGATGTCTCGGTCGTAACTGTAGCGGCTAGTAATCCGGCAAGCTCTACCAATATTCTACTTATCGGAGATAGTCTTGTTGCCGCTGGAGAGCAGGCGATAGAGCTATCCCGACGCTTGAAAGGAACGACTGGTGTGGCGACAACACCAACGGCTTTGAGTATGTCAAATTATACCCTAACGGGTAGAATAAGCGATGATGATTACAATGGCATAGGGTGGGAAGGTACAGGTGGATACACTTGGTCTGACTACACAACAGAGGGTAGCACAGCTGTTCGACTTCAGGTCTCGAACGTCACAGATGTTAGAATGCTCGGGACATATTACTATGCTCCATCTGATTGGACAGGCGACTCCGACGATCCAACTTCGAGCTACGATCTGTTGGTTCTTCAGATCGAGGAGATCAACGTTACCGATGGTACAGGTAATATTCGATGTTCCGTGTGGAGAGATACCACGCTTGTCGATGAGCTTTCAAGCAGCGGAACATTGGTCGCATTTAGACCAAGCGACGGAGGGCAGACATCGTTGAGCTATACGAGCTACGAGGTCGAGAGCTACTCTCCGTTCTGGGATGTTGATACAGATAGTTTCGACATTAGTTCATACATTGATACCTATTGCGGTGGGCACTTAGAGTATATCTGTCTGTTGCTGGGTGTCAACTCTGTCATCTCTTCAAATCCACATGCCGACTTCTCAAGTGTATTGAGTGCGGCAAAGACATTCTGCGAATTGGTGCACGATCAAGAGCCCGATATTAAGATTCTACTAGCGACCCTACCCCTCCCCTCTCAAAAGGGTGGAATTGGCACAAGCTACGGAGCATCGGACAATTCAGGTTCGTATCTCACTCGACTCTGGAACTACAAGATCCACCAAGTGAACAGACTATATAAGACTCTGGAGGAGGATGGCGATCTGTCGGGATATCTGTTCCCCGTCAATCTAGCGGCTCAGTTTGATGCAGAGAACAACTATCCATCGACGAGCAAGGTTGTAAATAGTCGCTCCACAACGACCGAGACGATGCAGACAAATAGTGTGCACCCTAACAATGATGGTTATTGGCAGATGGCAGATGTTTGGTTCAGGTCGATTATAGGTATCGATGATTAGAACAGTTTTGTATGTCGCGATAGGTGTGATAGTGGGCTTCGCGCTCATATACACACTGCATCGCCTCTACAATCGCCCTACGCAGCCCTTAGATGAGATAGTCGTTAGAGTCGATACATTGATATACCGAGATATCGCGCCAGACTCTATCTCCGCCCCACAGCTGCAAGATTCACTCCCCATCTACCACTTCTCCGACAGTGTGGATGGGGCTTGGAGCGCGGAGGTGGCTGGGCGAGATGTTGAGCTACGATCTTTAGTGCTACGAGAGAGCTATGAGAGTCGTCGTTCAACGCTCTACGCGCCTCCGACATGGGAGGTTATGGCTCGTGTAGGGATCACTCCTGCCTCTGGATGGGTTGGTGTTGGTGTCGAGAGAAGTGTTGGTCGAATGAAGCTCTCGTTGGGTGCAGGGTACGATCCATTTGAGCAGACACCATATGTCGAGGGTTCAATTGGGTTTACTTTGTGGCGTGAGTATTAATTGAAAAATCGCATCCACCCCGCTTGGGAGTAGATGCGATTTTTCAATTGTTTAGTTTTATTAGTGTCCGATAAAACTTATTTGAGCAGTCCCACTTGAGATACGAAATTGAAAATTTCGTCATCTTGAGCTTGTTTCAGGATCCCTGCATCATTAATTAAACCATTATATTTAGCCCCATATTATAGAGGTTGTGTGCGTTTGCTGAGATCCTGAAACCAGTTCAGGATGACGAAATTTTCAATTTCGTATCTCAAGTGGGACTATCAGTAGAGTAAGTCCCTGATTTTACAAACACATACAATCTGTTATATTACAGTGCATTACAAAGGTTTGTCATATTTTGTCGAACACGAATTGTTTAGTCTGGATTATCCGCGGATAGCAGCAACTCCTGGAAGAACCTTACCCTCCATGTACTCAAGAAGTGCTCCACCTCCTGTAGATACATATGATACCTGATCTGCCAAGCCGAACTTGTTGATACAAGCTACAGAGTCACCTCCACCAATCAACGAGTAAGCACCCTTAGATGTAGCCTCTGCAATCGCTAGAGCGATAGCCTTAGAACCAGCCTCGAACTTCTCGAACTCGAATACACCTACAGGACCATTCCAAAGGATAGTCTTGCTCTCAAGGATAGTCTTCTTTAGCTCCTCGATACCCTGAGGCCCTAGATCAAGACCCATCCACCCCTCTGGGATGTCGTTTCCTGGAACAACCTTAGTCTCAGCGTCTGCGGCGAACTTATCTGCTGCCAAAACGTCAGACGAAAGTACCAACTCGATACCCTTCTCCTCTGCCTTCTTGATGATATCAAGGGCAACCTGGAACATATCTGGCTCGCAAAGTGAGCTACCGATCTTACCACCCTTAGCAGCCTCGAATGTGAATGACATACCACCACCGATGATGATCTTGTCAACCTTATCCATCAAACGCTCGATGATTGTGATCTTAGATGATACCTTAGCACCACCAACCAACGCTGTGAATGGACGCTGTGGAGCTGTCATCACTGAATCGATTGCAGCCAACTCGTTCTCCATAACGTATCCGAACATCTTGTCATTCTTGAAGTAGTCAGCGATAAGAGCTGTCGATGCGTGAGCACGGTGAGCAGTTCCGAATGCGTCGTTCACGTAGCAGTCAGCGTATGAAGCCAAAGTCTTAACAAATCCCTTTTGAGACTCCTTTACAGCCTTCTTAGCTGCTGCCTTCTCCTCGTCTGTAGCCTCAGCCGAAAGCCCCTGTGGCTTACCAGTCTCCTCGCCATAGTAGCGAAGGTTCTCCAACAACATCACCTGACCAGGCTTAAGATCCTTAGCCATCTGAGCAGCCTTCTCGCCGATGCAGTCACCTGCAAACTCAACCTTCACACCAAGGCGAGCCTCGATAGCTGGGATGATCTGCTCCAAAGTGAACTTCTCATCGTTGTTCTTCTTAGGGCGACCCATGTGCGACATAAGGATTACCGAACCACCCTTCTCAAGAACCTTCTTGATTGTAGGAATTGCAGCGCGGATACGTGTATCGTCTGATACAACACCTGCGCTCTTCAATGGAACGTTGAAATCTACGCGGATAATCGCGCGTTTGCCTGAAAAATCGTAACTGTCAATTGCGAACATACTCTTTTTATTTTATTTTGATTAATGTAAATGTATCTCTTTATTATATATA
>JBCQUC010000027.1:0-28587 GCA_047174275.1 Rikenellaceae bacterium
GAGATACGAAATTGAAAATTTCGTCATCCTGAACTTGTTTCAGGATCTCTGCATTATTTGTCAGTATATTACAGTGGTAGTATTATTATTTGCAGAGATCCTGAAACAAGTTCAGGATGACGTTCCTTACGGAACGTATCTCAAGTGGGACTGATAGAAAAGTTTTTTAGGATACTAATTATAAAAGACATGAGATTACTCCAGATCACAAATATGTGAACGAGAGTAACCTCATGTTTTGTTTAGGTTAGATTAGTCTAATTTGTCAGTTGTGTTGTAGCTTGTTGTTGTTAATGCAAATTTAGTAGATAACAACTCTGGTTTAAGTGGGTAAATTACCGTATTAATGGGTGGTTTTCCACTTTTTTTTACTCTGTTTTTTTTACCCCCCTATAAAATGAGACGTTATACACCCTTGTTTATCTCCCCAAAAGTGCTACCTTTGTAGGTGAACTCCCGAAAATGGGTTTAAATAAAGCTAATCTATAAAACAAACTTGAGTATGAACTACAAAAAAATTCTCTCCTCTTTATTGTTGAGCGTGGCGTTTTCATCCGCAATGGCGGGAAGTGCTGCAATGAGCTCCTTCAATGAGGATTGGCGTTTCTTCAATGGAAATGCTCTGGAGGCTGAGACTACGAAGCTAAATGATTCGGAGTGGAGACAGCTAGATCTGCCACACGATTGGGCTATTGAAGGACCTTTCGATGTGAAGTACAATGCGCGTAATGGAGGACTTCCGTTCCATGGTACAGCGTGGTATCGTAAGACATTTACAATGTCGCCAGAGGATGCTGGAAAAGTTGTAAATATCATCTTCGATGGAGCGATGAGTGACTCTCGTATCTGGATCAATGGCGAATATGTTGGTCGTCGTCCATATGGATATGTAGGTTTCACATTCGACATCACGAAGCACCTTAAATTTGACGGTTCGAAGAATTTGATCTCGGTTAAGCTCGACCCAAAGGATCTATCGGCACGTTGGTATCCAGGTGCTGGTCTCTATCGTAATGTATGGATGAGTGTCAATAATCCTGTTCACATTCCACTTTGGGGAACATACATCACAACGCCAACTGTAACAGATGCTTTGGCGGTTGTAAATGTCGAGACAGATGTTGTAAATAAGGGTGCAACGGAGGCTTTGGCAAGTGTGAAGTATACAATCTACGACGCTAACAATAAGGTAATTGGATCTAAAACTACAAAGCTCACGATCCCAGCGATGGGCAAAGGCTCTGCTGCTGCATGGATCAATGTAAATAACCCAGCTAAGTGGGATATCGACTCGCCAAACCTATACTCTATGAAGAGTGAGGTTACGATCGGTGGAGAGTTGGTAGATGTAGATGAGACTACATTCGGAATCCGCTCTATCCACTTCGATACCGACGGATTCTACCTCAATGGTCGTAAGGTTCGTATGAATGGAGTCTGCCTACACCACGATAATGGCCCATTGGGAACTGCTCAATACGATCGTGCTGATGAGCGTAAGTTGCAGATCATGAAGGATATGGGTGTGAATGCGATCCGTACATCACACAACCCACCATCACCAGAATTCTTGGCTATCTGCGATAGATTAGGACTTCTAGTTCTCGATGAGATCTTTGATGGTTGGAAGATCAACAAGACAGAGAACGACTATGGTCTATTCTTCGATGAGTGGAGCGAGGCAGATGTGACAAATATCCTTATGCGCGACCGCAACCACCCATCAATCGTTATGTGGAGTGTTGGTAACGAGATTCTAGAGCAGGCGAAAAAAGAGGATGGTTGGAGAGATGCAAAGCGTCTTGCTAACATCGTTCGCAACCTTGATCCAACTCGTCCATCGACAATTGGATTCAATAACTACCCAGGCCCATATGATAACAATATGGCACAACAGTTGGATGTTGTAGGTATCAACTACAAGCCTCTTCATTATGGTGTCCTTCGTGAGAAGTATCCTCAAATGATTCTTTATGGATCTGAGACATCATCTTGTACAAGTAGCCGTGGAGTATACCACCTCCCAATCGAGAAGTATACAACACACGAGTCACTTCAAGTTACAAGCTACGATATTATCGGACCATCATGGGCGTATCCACCAGATGTAGAGTTTGATGCTCAGGAGAAGTATCCATTTATGATTGGTGAGTTTATCTGGACAGGTTTTGACTACCTTGGAGAGCCTACCCCTTATGGAGGTCGCGACAACTTTACAAATGGGTATTGGAATGGTCACTGGCCATCTCGCTCTTCATACTTCGGAGCTGTCGATTTGTGTGGTCTTCCAAAGGATCGTTTCTATCTATATAAGAGCCATTGGGATGCAGATGGTGATCCGATGATCCACCTTCTTCCACACTGGAACTGGAAGGGTATGGAGGGTAAAGATATCCCAGTATACGCCTATACAAACTGTGAGGAGGCTGAGTTGTTCCTCAATGGAGAGTCTCTTGGTAAGCGAGTTAAGGGCAAGGATTTGACACCTATCAAGATCAAGTTCGTGCGTTGTGAGGATACTGTATTTATGTCGAAGTATCGTCTGTCATGGGATGTCCCTTATAAGGCTGGTGAGTTGAAGGTTGTAGGTTACAACGGAGGCAAGCAGGTTACAGAGGAGACTATTCGCACAGCAGGAAAACCAGCTGGAATTGTGTTGAGTGCCGATCGCGATGTAATCACAGCCGATGGTAAAGACCTAAGCTATGTTACTGTAAGCATTGTCGATAAGGACGGAAATCTATGTCCAGAGGCTGATAATTTGGTTAATTTCTCGGTTGAGGGGGCTGGAAAATTGCTCGCTGTGGGTAATGGAAATGCAGCGACTGAGGAGTCGTTCCAAGCTCCATATCGCAAGGCGTTTAGTGGAAAGTGTATGGTAATCTTGAACTCTAACAAGGGTGGCGAGAGTGGTGCTATCACCCTCAAAGCGACAAGTAAGGGGCTATCTGCTGCAACTATTACAATAGAGTCGAAGTAATAATAGTCTAAATAAAAAATATCCGACCGCAATCAGTTTTGTGGTCGGATATTTTTTATAATTAGCTCCGCGGAGAGCACTCCGCCCGCCGGAGGCAGTTCTAGCTGTTACGCAGATTATTACCAGCTTTTTCGATGATGTATATTGTAAGGAATCCAACAATTGCCATTACAATAGCCAATGGCAACAAAGAGGGCTCTCCATTTATAACCTCGAAGTTGTGTGGCAAAAGATTCTTTTCAACCAATGGAACAGCCTCGCCATGCGAATTTAGAGTTGTCTCAATGACCTCTTTCCAAGGCCATACCTTATTTAAAGAGCCCACCATAAATCCCGTTAAGAGCGATACTGTTGCTGTGTGGAAGTTCTTGAGCAACCACGAAAGCAGATGTGAAAAACTGACGATTCCGATCGCAGCTCCTGCAACAAAAAGCGAGATCGTTACAAACTCAAAACTACTTAGAGCACCCAAAATATAGAGATATTTACCCATCAGAAGCAGAATAAATGACCCTGATATTCCTGGGAGAATCATTGCGCAGATCGCAATTGCACCGCAAAGCATTATAAACCACCAATCGGTTGGGGTCTCGGTCGGTGACATTACAGTGATAAAATATGCTGTAACGACTCCAATAACAATGGATATTGCCGATAAGAGGTTGAATTTTTCGATCTGCTTAAAGACTAGTATCGCCGAAGCGATGATAAGTCCAAAGAAGAATGACCATATCATAATCGGGTGATTCTCAATCAGATGAGACATTAGTTTTGCAAGCGAAAGCACCGATGTTACAACTCCGCAGAATACAGCAAGTAGGAAGTTTCCATTTATTTTGTTCCAAAATTCGCGGAATTTAAGGCTGAAGAGCAGTTTTATAGCCTCCAGATCTACACTCTTAATGGAGTAGATCAACTCCTCGTAAATGCCTGATATAAATGCGATTGTACCTCCAGATACACCTGGAATTACATCCGCTGCTCCCATTGCGCACCCTTTGAGTGCGATCGAAATATACTCTTTAACTCCTCTCTTCATAAAAGATATTTTTTTGTTTGTTGGCAAAGATAGTAAATCTTAAATAGATTCTTACTTGTTTGGGTTTAATTTTTGCCCAATTTTTTCGTCGATCTAATCTATGGCAAAAATCTATTAGTGTCCGATGAAAAACTAATAAACTTTTGTAACGAGCTGTAATATAATCTATTACAGCTTGTTAATAGTATTTGATTTTACTTCTGCTGATAGTCCCACTTGAGATACGAAATTGAAAATTTCGTCATCCTGAACTTGTTTCAGGATCTCAGCAAACGATAATATAAATGTTATTAACTGTAGTTTAACCAATGATGTAGAGATCCTGAAACAAGTTCAGGATGACGTTCCTTGCGGAACGTATCTCAAGAGGGACTGCTAGAAAAGTTTTATCGGGTATTAATGGCAAAAATCAAATCGGTAAGAGTTTGATATCTTGAAAATATTTGCTAATTTTGTGCTACTATTATCAATACAATATTATGGATACAAACCAACTTAAAAGCGAGATTGAGAGATTAAAGAGTGAGAAGAATTGCACAATTCTCGCCCACTATTATACACGTAGCGAGGTGCAGGAGGTTGCCGATTTTGTTGGTGACTCCTTGGCTTTGGCTCGTATAGCTCAAACAACTCCAGCAGATATGATACTATTTGCAGGAGTCCATTTTATGGCCGAGACCGCTAAAATCCTCTCTCCCGAGAAGATGGTGCTTCTTCCAGATCCAGAGGCTGGATGTTCGCTTGCGGACTCATGTCGAGGCGAGGATCTTCGCAAATGGAGAGAGCAAAACCCTGATTATACGGTAGTTTCGTATGTGAATACCACAGCAGAGGTTAAAGCATATACCGACATCGTATGTACATCGAGTAACGCTATAGAGGTTGTGGAGTCGCTGCCAAAGGATGCAAAGATACTATTTGGGCCAGATCGTAATCTTGGCGGATATGTCAAGAGTGTAACGGGGCGCGAGAATATGAAGGTGTGGGATGGAGCGTGTCATGTCCATGATCGCTTCTCTATTGAGAGACTTTTGGAGTTGAAGAAGGAGCACCCAGAGGCTAAGGTTTTGGTTCACCCAGAGTGCAAAAAATCAATTCAACTATTGGCTGATGAGATCGGCTCTACAGCGGCTCTTTTGAACTATGTGAAGAGTAGCGGTTACGACCAATTTATTGTTGTAACAGAGCCTGGAATCTTGTTCGAGATGCAGAAGACAGAGGGTAAGGAGTTTTTTGTTGTGCCACCAGATGATAGCAGTTGCGCATGTAATGACTGTAGCTACATGAAGTTGGTAACCTTAGAGAAGATCTACGACTCTCTAAAAAATGATCTACATCAGATTGAGGTGGCGGACGATGTTCGTGTGGCTGCTGAGAAGTCGATCCTTCGAATGATTGAGTTGTCAAAATAGAACTCCCCTTAAACAATAACCTATGACACGAAGTATAAATAGACGAGATTTCCTAAAGCTATTTGGAGCTGGAGCGACAGCTGTAGGTGCAGCATCTACAATTGGTTGTTCGCCAACGGGTTCAAATACGCAGAGTGGGGGAGAGGCGAGCGAGGATGTACCCAAAGGGCAGATCACTCGCAAAAAAGTTGCTGGTATAGACGAAGATATCTCAATACTGGGGTATGGTTGTATGCGTTGGCCAACTAAAAAAGGCGTGCCAAAAGGTGAAAATATTGTGAATCAAGAGGCTGTAAATGAGTTGGTTGATTATGCTATTGAGCATGGAGTCAACTATTTCGATACCGCTCCGATGTATTGTCAAGGGTGGAGTGAGGAGGCTACAGGAACAGCCTTGAGCAGATATCCTCGCGACTCATACTATATCGCAACTAAGCTCTCGAATAAGGGAGATCATAGCTTTAAATTTGCGGTTGAGATGTACAAACGTTCTCTTACTAGGTTGAGAACCGACTACATCGACTACTATTTTCTCCATAATGTTGGCTCAACAATGGAGGAGTTTAATAAGCGATTTATTGATAATGGAGTCCTCGATTTTCTTCTCGAAGAGCGAAAGGCTGGTCGTATTCGCCATCTAGGTTGGTCTTTTCATGGTGATGCAGAGGTCTTCGATCAGATTCTTGCGATGCACGAAGAGGTGCATTGGGATTTTATAATGATTCAGCTCAACTACTCCGATTGGAGACATGCAAAGGCTACCTTTGCGAAGAATGTCAATGCAGAGTATCTGTATGGTGAGATCGAGAAGCGAGGTATCCCAGTCTCGGTGATGGAGCCTCTGTTGGGAGGTCGACTCTCGAAGATGCCAGACCATATTGTTGAGCGATTGAAACAACGAGAGCCAAATATGAGCGTGCCATCGTGGGCGTTCCGTTTTTCTGGATCAAAGCCATTGGTCTATGTTGTCTTGAGCGGAATGGTCTATATGGAGCACCTCCAAGATAATATTAGAACATACTCTCCGCTGAAACCTCTAACAGAGGATGAAGAGGAGTTCTTGAATAAGACTGCCGAGCTGCTTGTTACATATCCAACAATTCCATGTAACGACTGTGATTACTGTATGCCATGTCCATACGGAATAGATATTCCTGCAATTCTGCTGCACTATAATAAGTGTGTAAATGAGGGAAATGTAGCGAATAGCAGTGCCGACGAAAACTACAAAAGTGCACGTCGAGCATATTTGGTAAGCTATGACAGGGCTATCCCAAAGCTAAGACAGGCTCAAAGATGTATCGGTTGCAACAAATGCAAGAAGCACTGTCCGCAAAAGATCGACATCCCAACGGAGCTGAAACGTATAGACCAATATATCGAGCAGCTTAAGCAGGAGACTCTTTAGCGGCTACATTATAACCATAAGTGCACCGTAGCCATACCTCTTAAACGATGCCTCTTGACATCTGTTGGCACGCCCCGTTCGCTTCAACTCATTGAGTATGGAGCGGCGGAGTACGCCATCCCCTTTACCATGTATGAAGATCAACTTTAGACCTCGATAGCGGCTATATTGCGAAATTGTGGAGCGGAAATGCTCCATCTGATACTCTAATATGTCGCCACTCTCCATCCCTGCTGTAGAGTCGAGGAGTTTGTCAATATGCAGATCAACCTCCACTGTCTCGGGTGTGGCGGGGTTGTCTCGTCGTTGTTTGATTGAGCTCTTTATTGTTGGTGTTAAAGATGGCTCTGTGAATTTGTCGATCAACTGCTTCGTAGAATCAACTGCAACTTTAGAGTTTGACTCAAGCGTTATAAGGTTGGTAATCATTGCATTACAGCCTAATATCGGAGAGTGTACAAAGCTGCTAGGTTTCGAGAATTTCACAAGGCGAGTGGTCAACTTACAACAGATTGGCTCTTGAAGTTGAAATGTGCCAATCTCTTTATGGGCTATAATTTGAAGTGCAAGAGACTCCAGTTGCCCTATGTTTCTGTGTGGGATCTCATCAATTAGCAATATTTCGTTAGGTCGAATAGTTGAGCTCTTTAATAGTTTATAGAGCTCTTTATCACGATCCTGTTTCGTCGATATCGTAAAAAAGACTCTATACTCACTATCATTTATGAGGTATATTTTGATCGAACTACTACCTAAATTATCGAGATCTTGAGGTGTAAATGCCAAAGATATATTATATCGCTCCGAGGATCTGTTTTGAGTTGGTGATGTTAAACACTGCACCTCAGCAACCCCCTGCGCTCTTGACACCACCTGTTGAGTAGAGGGTTGAGGTTTGTCATCCGCGACAACAACGCACTCATGGCGAGGATGCGGAAAGCAGAAGCCACTCTCCTGCTCAACAACAACCTCATTATCACCATTAAATCCAACAATAATACCGCCCCCAATATCATTCAAGAAGCGAACTTTATCCCCAATTTTAATCTGCATCATATCTAACCAATTGCCTCGAAGTTATCGCTATTAAATATATCTTTGTCATCGGCATACATCGCTGTGATACGATCGGCATAGAACTCTTCGACCTTATTGCGAACAATCTTCATTGTGCTATTGACCATCTGATTCTGCTCGCTGAATGGGGTGTCGATAAGTGCAAAACTTACGGGCAACCACCTCTCTGGGAATGTATTTGCAAACTCACCACCCTTTTTATACTCCTCGATAGAGTTTTTGATGAGTGTAATAGCCTCATGCTTAGCCTCTTCTGTGCCCCACGGAGCTGTTGTATCTCTCTTTAGAGCGTCAATATTTGGGCTAATAATAGCTGTTGTATATGGATTTTGATTGTTGTGTAGAACGATCTGGTCGATATATGGTGAGCTTCCAACAAGTGCCTCCTCGATACCCTCGGGGCTATACTTTTCGCCATCGCCACCGATCAATAGACTCTTGAAACGACCCAATACCACTAAGAAGTTATCTTTGTCCATATAACCCATATCGCCCGTATGAAGCCAACCATCTTTGATCGTCTCCGCTGTCGAAGCCTCATTCTTCCAATATCCAGCCATTACATTCTCGCCTCGAACAACGATCTCACCCTTTTCGCCTGCTGGAAGTATCTCTCCATTGCTATCCAAAATCTTGATCTCTAGAGGTTTAACCAAAGAGCCCGAAGTTCCGAATTTGTGCCTTGTCATAGAGTTTGAAGAGATCACAGGTGTTGCCTCCGAGAGTCCATACCCTTGAAACATCGGCATACCTATAGCGTAGTAAAAATCTTGCAGATCTGTACTCAGAAGCGCACCGCCTCCAACAAACATATCTATCTCACCTCCCATGCCATCGCGAACCTTCGAAAAAAGGATCTTGTCAAAAAGAGTCAAAAGAGGTTTAAGAATCATAACCCAACCCTTGCCTCGACTCCAACCATCTCTGTTATAGATTGTTGATGTTTTAATCGCTGTGTTGAATAACCACTCTGTAAATTGACCTTTACTATGGATCGAGCTCTCGATCGACTTCTTGAAGGTCTTTGCCAATGCTGGAACCGAAAGGATCAAGTTTGGTCTGATCTCCTTGATGTTGATCGGGATATTCTTTAGAGTCTCCATCGGTGTACGCCCCAACTGCACGGTCGCAACAGATGCCCCCTGATTTAGGAAGATGTAGAATCCAACGACATGTGCGAAACAGTGGTCTAGAGGGAGTATGATTAGGGTTTTATAACTCGATGGAATATCCATAAGAGTCAATGACTGCTCGACATTTGCCGTGTAGTTGCGGTGTGTGAGCATAATCCCCTTTGGATCGGCTGTCGTTCCAGAGGTGTATGTGATTGTTGCGATATCACTGTTTTGGATGCTCTGTGATATCTTGAGAAACTCATCCCTATTCTCTTTAAGGTATTTGTCTCCCAATTTACACACCTCATCCATTGATATCTCACGCTCTTCGTAGCTTGGAAGTCTATCAAAAACAACGATACGCTTCACATCTGGCAACTGCTCCTTGATCGCACGTATCTTTGGCAACTGCGTAGCGGATACCAAAATATACTTCGATTCGGAGTGTATTAATCGAAATAGCAGATCACTACTCTGATCCAATTTAACAGAGAGAGGTACATTCACAGCACCTGCGTAGAATAGAGCTAACTCCCCAATAATCCAAGCGTTACGCCCTTCGGAAAGCAGAGCAGCATTCTCTCCCTTTGTAACCCCCAACGCAACAAGTCCAGCACCAAAACGCTCCACTTCGAAGCGCATTTGTCTGTATGTTGTCTCTTGCCATTCGCTGTTGATCTTCTCCTTCAAAAATACGTTATCGGGGAATTTGTCGACGGCTCTCTCAAATAGATCTATAAGGGTGTTTTTTTTCATTGCGTTGGGGGCTTATTCTTTAATTTTGAAGAGTATGTTTTATCTGTTTTCATTTTTTCTTCTAGCAGTCCTACGTGAGATACGAAATTGAAAATTTAGTCATCCTGAACTTGTTTCAGGATCTCTACATTATTAATAATCTACATACATTTATCTCATTATCATTTGCAGAGATCCTGAAACAAGTTCAGGATGACGTTCCTTGCGGAACGTATCTCAAGTAGGACTATCAGTAAAAGTTATACTCTTAGAATCTGTTTAAATTTTAGGAATGATCTTCTTTGGTATATCCAACTTTTTATCATCGCTACCTACGGCGAAGCTACTAATTGTGTATTTATTAATCTGAGTCCAATCACTCTCTTGGCGATTATCTCCCAATACAATATTACCTAACTTCTGGCGGAACCACGCTGCAAGCTCTTGATACTCCTTGTCATAAGCTACATTATTATTCTCGCCTGGATCGACACGTAGGTCAAAAAGAGCCATGTCAACCTCCTCTGCTGGTGCAGTTAAAGGCCATGTAACACTCTCTGTAATAAGTTCCTTTGTTGTATTCGGTTTTTTGCTGCGCATCGAGAATGCAAACTCTTTTCCACGTAGATATGCACGATGTCCGCCCGAAACACTCGTCTCTCCTAACACATAGTCGCGAGGAGCGATCTCTCCCGATACTGTTGCCATAAGTGGACGACCATCGAGATACTCAAACCTCTCAGAGTTAACATCAACACCTGCCGCGCGTAGGAATGTCGGTGCGAAGTCGACATACTCAACAAGATCGTCAACAATTGTTCCTGCTGGGAAGATACTCTTGTCCGATGATATTGCAATTACAGCTGTCTGGTTACTCTTAACATAGTTCGATGCCTTGCATGTTACACCCTGCTCACCCAGATGCCAACCATGGTCACCGCATGCAATGACAATGATATATGGTTGATTCTTCTCGTTGCAATACTCTTTGAACTTATCGACCGCCTCTCCAAGAAGTTTGTCTCCCATTGCACAGAAGGCGTAGTAGTCGCGAATAAACTGCTCCTTTTGTGCATATGTAAGCGATGTGATATCGTTGTTTCGTCTCCAACCTGCCAATTGAGCTGGCATCTTTACCTCCTCCTCTTTCTCAAAGGCAGGAACGTTGTAGCTGCGTGTAAGGAACTGATCGCGATACTCCTTCGATGGCATTACCGCGGTGTGAGGGAAGTGGAAACCAAGATTTATAAATTGAGGTTGAGAGCTCTTTGGGCCATCTATCTCGCGACCATTCAGGATGTTATATCTCTGATCCTCGCTATCTAGATATGTCATAAACTCCTCTGCAATACGACCATCAAGAGTCTTCTCGGTAGGCATTGGGCTCTCTCCGCTGATTATACCTCCAGCGTGTGGATTGCTCGGTATGCGTATAACATGGTGCTTTTCGTTAAATGCTTTGGCTGTTGCATAATCCTCTTCGGTGAGCTCAGCACCTTTGCGCTTTAGATAGTATGATACAATAGTTCCATCAGGGTAGTACCAGAACTCCTTATCTCCTGGGATTACACCCTCTCCATATACCGACTTCTTGCACCAATCCGAGATTCCAGATCTCTCAAGGTCACTCTCCATTGCAACCCTCTCGTTGTAGATATTCGGATTATCCTTAAATGTCATTGGTGTTCTATACTCGAAAATTCGAACTCCTAACTTTCCAAAGAGCGTCGCCTTGTAACCCTCTTCACGCAAAACCGCTGGCAAGAGTGGGGTAGCGTTGTCATTTTCGCTGTGCGAAAGACAGAAGTCATATATTCCGCTGTGGTGTGGATAACGCCCCGTGTGCATCGAGGCGCGAGATGGAGCACTCACTGGGCTATTGCAAAATGAGTGTGTAAAGAGCACACCCTCAGATGCGAGTTTGTCGAGATTAGGTGATGAAACATACCCTAGAGCACTCTCGCTCTTACCTGTTGTTGCACGATTCCAACATGCGAGAGCATCGGCACGGTGGTCGTCGGTGATAACCCAGAGGATATTGGGTTTAACTTGTTCGGCACATGTTGCAACTGCTGGTAATGCTGCTGCACATAGTGTGTAGAGTAATTTCTTATTCATAATGATATTTTTAGGTTTCTACAAATTTACACAAAAAAAGTAGATTTGTATCATTTCACCCTAAAATTATTAAAGTCAACTCTTTTTTTCTAGCAGTCCCACTTGAGATACGAAATTGAAAATTTCGTCATCCTGAACTTGTTTCAGGATCCCTAACTATCATAGTTTCAAGTCATTTGCAGAGATCCTGAAACAAGTTCAGGATGACGTTCCTTGCGGAACGTATCTCAAGTGGGACTGCTAGAAAATAATATCGAAAAAAACTTAAGCAGATTCTAATAATATTAAATAGATTCTAACCCTCCATCCGCAATAAACTCCGCAATAGCACTCTTAAATTTAGCAATCGTATCAGCCATTGATAACTCAGATTTGCCACCAGCAGCATTCTTATGCCCTCCGCCATTGAAGTACTTACGTGCAAATAGATTGACATCAATCGAGCCACGAGATCGCAATGATACACGAATAAATTTCCTGTGAGCAACAAAGAGTGCCGATATCTTCATCGATCCAACGGTAAGAGGGTAGTTCACAAAGCCCTCACTATCACCCTGTTGGAAGTGATGTCGTCGCATTTCACCCTCGGTAAGCGACATAAATGCAACCTGCCCATTCTCGATGATCTCCATCTTGCGGTTTACAACATATCCAAATAGACGTGCACGCCCCTCGCTAAATGAGTTGTAGACCTTGATATTGATCTCTGGGATATTTGCACCCTGCTCAACAAGAACGGCAACGGCACGGAAGAGCGCGGGTGAAAGATTTGCAAATGAGAAGTTTCCAGTATCGGTCATCATTCCCACATATAGATTGTCAGCTACAACGTTATCAATAACCTTAGTCCTGAAACACGCCTCGATAAGAGAGTATGTGACAAAACATGTGCTCGACTCCTCGGGGAATGAGAATGTAGCATCGAAATTCTTATCAGGAGATAGGTGGTGGTCGATCAATACACGCTTTGCTGTGGTGTTTTGATCTATAGCAGCACCCAAAGCCTCTAATCGCGATGTGGTGTTAAAATCCATGCAGAATATTATATCAGACTCTTGAATAACCCTTTCAGCCCTCTCGCTATCATTTTTGTGGATTATATAATCTTTTATCCCCTCCATCCACTCCATGAAGTAGGGGTAACGATTAGGGGCGATGCACTCTACGGAGTGACCCATTGAGCGAAGAACTCTACTCCAAGCAAGAGTTGCCCCGAGTGCATCTCCATCTGGATTTGTGTGAGCTATCACCGCTATCTTCTGAGACTCTTTCGCCTCTAATATCCCCTGTAGGTTCTTTAGTTCTTTATCTGCTATCTGCATACTATCTATATTTACTTATGCAAATGTAGTAAAAAAAATATTAGTGTCCGATAAAAATCCAACAAACCTTTGTAATGCGCTGTAATATAATAGATTATATGTGTTTGTGAAATCAGGGCTTACTTTTACCGATAGTCCCATTTGAGATACGAAATTGAAAATTTCGTCATCCTGAACTTGTTTCAGGATCTTAGTAAACGATAATGCAACCTATATAACATGCTAAAACACAATGGTTTAATTAATGATGCAGGGATCCTGAAACAAGTTCAGGATGACGAAATTTTCAATTTCGTATCTCAAATGGGACTGCTAGAAAAGTTTTATCGGACACTAATAAAAAAAGAGAGGTTATCTAAGGAAACTGTTTAAATTTCTCTCTTAACAATTTTAGCGAGAAAAACATAAACTATTCTAAAAACAGAGAACCTGATTAAGATTTCGTGTGAAATTTAATCAAATCCTCTGTTTTTAAGCCTTTGTCGCTGCGATATATCCGCACAAATGGTCGAGTGTTTTTGAATATGCGATTCTCAGAGGGTTTAGGTTTGAGATTTTGAGTGATTTTTCTACGCTTTATCCTTAACAAGACTCTGTAGACCCTTTAATTCGGACATTTCGTCGTTGTTTTCATTCGCGAATTGCTCGGGATGTGTCTTGTAGAGTGTGCGATATGTTGTTGGAGTGTAACCGTAGTGACGCTTGAAGAGCTTTATGAAGTGCGATGTGTTGGGAAATGTACAGATATTTCCAATCTGGAATATGGATTCATTTGTGGTGGTGACCAACAACTTTGCATGGTTGAGCTTTTGGCGTAGATACCATTGGTGAGGTGGGATTCCGAATACATTTTTAAAATCTTTTTTGAATGATGTGAGTGAACGACCACACTCCTTCGCAAGCTCCTCGACCGATTTGTCGGCAAATATATTGTTGTATATCACCCTCTCGAACTCCGCCATCTCTTGATCGAGACTCTGGATCAGTCTATATTTTATGTCGTTGTTTTCGTGACGGAGGATCAGATGTGCAAGCTCGGTGAGTTTTAACCTCTCGCTCTCTGTGTCGTGTAGGAATCCACCAAACTCGAAGTGCGCATTTGTGCTGATAAAGAAGTTTCGAGTGATCTTTGTTGGGGTTGCCGCCGCTGCATTGCTATTTGATGGTAGGCTATCTGTTGCCCCTCTTTTATTTAGAGTGAGATCTACGGATGTTAATGAGGCGATGACATGTTGCAGATCTGCCGGTGTGTAGTAGAATACAATCTGCTCAAATGGTTCGGATGTGGGAGGAATATTCTCAACATAGTGTGATCCCTGTCCCAAAAAGAAGATGTCGCCAGCCATTACCCGAAGAAACCTATCGTCATTGTGGATATATTTCTCCCCCTTGAGGATATATCCGATAGCATTTCTGGTGAGCCGACTCTGCTCTACCCCAGTGTTATGAGTGGTTGTGTACTTCACAACGATTCGTTCATTGTTACCCTTAGATGTCTCTAAATGTTTCATAGTATATGTATTAGTATTGATCTTATATATCTCAGCCCTTGCAAAAATAGATATTTTATATTAAATATATTGTATAAAATACAATATTAATTTGTAATAATAAGTTCTTTTTCTAACACTATGAGACTATTGTAAAACGCAAGTTTTACTCTGCTTTAGATATCGTTGATAGGTGGATGAAAGTTTCGCCACCTTGCAACGATAATAGAAAAAGGTGTTTGGATTTGACTCCAAACACCTCATCTGCAATTATGTTGCCACATTTGCTTTTTTGTGGATTTTATTCAACGGTAAGTGTTACCTTTTCGATGAATCCCCCTCTATAATGCGTAAATAAATTAGGTGATATTCACCCAAATTTTCACTACTCCTCGTCGCGGTTAAGACCGTTAACGTAGATTGCGTGCATCATATCAACTCGCTTTGTGATAGATGGCTTTGTGAAATATTGACGACGACGAAGCTCCTTCAAAACTCCTGTACGCTCATATTTACGCTTAAATTTCTTTAGGGCTCTCTCGATGTTCTCACCCTCTTTAACTGGCATGATAATCATAATAGTATCTTTTTATTGTTTTTTTATTTTGTTGTTTGGTAGTTTTCGGGTCTTGCCTCACCTCTTCGAATTGTTGTTGGTTCTGCCGTGGAAGAACCGTTTGAAAAGTACTTTTGAAAGTTGGTTACCGCTTGTGAAATTCACCAAGCTCGCTGAACAGAAGATATGGACGCACCTGCTGTGCCTCCTCCGTTGTAAATATTTTATCTTCGATCATCTCCTCTAGGGTACGCCAACCTCCTTTCAATTGTCTTTGTTTAAGTAGCTTGCGAAGTTGCTTAGATCCGATGTATGGATGTCCACTCAACTCTTTAGCGGATGCAAAGTTAACATCTATTTTTGAAATATCACAACTATCGATCATAATTTGTTGAATTATTTTCTCATAATTGCTCTCTGTGATGATTTTTATCTGCGAAAGTTGCTCTACGGAGTAGAATCCACCAAGTGCATCGCGAAAATCGAGTATCGCAAGGGCACTTTTCTCACCGATGCCAGAGACCGAAATGAGCTCTGCTATATCGGCTCTATTCAGATCCACTGGAACCTTTTCGGCTCGCCTCTCTTCGGCGGTTTTGCGCTTCGTAAATATAATATATGGTTCAAGCATTTGTGCAGATTCCTCCGATACCACATAACACTCGCGTAGCTCCTCCATCGAGTGAATCCCACTCATATCGCGCCATTTCACAAAGACTTCGGATTGTCGAGCTGTTAGAGCTCCAATTGCCTCTAAATACTTCACACTAACGGTGTCGACAAGAAATTTAGATGGTGCGATGGTGTTTTTTTTAGTGATACTTTTGTAGCTGCTTGGACTCTCTTTTTTCGAATAAAAGTCTTGACTGTACTCTCTGTTTTTATACCTAAACTCTTCGCCAATGACAATATATGGTTCGAGCGCAAAGTAGAGTGAGTCGGAGATTCCATAACAACCGATCACCTCCTCTTTGATATTAAAGACCTTGCCAGCAGATCGATATCGAATGATGCTCAACGCTTCAGATTTTGACAACCCAAAGCCAAGAAGCTCCGCAAGCTCCACCGTATTTGGGTCAAATGAATATATCGAGTCTTGCTGGATTTTATCTTGTAGCTCTTGGGGTATTGAGACTAATTCAGCCTCTCGAACACAGGCGCGTCCGAAGATATAGAGTATAATGGCTACACATATAACCACAACTCCACGCTGATATTCGGGGCTGATCTTCAGTGACATATCTTTACCAATCCTCCTTGTTTGAGAGCAGAAGTTTTCGATAGTGAAGCGATGGACTCTCCAACCTCTCTCCTATTTTATACTCCTCCCATCTGCGATCCACAAGCTCTATTGTCTCGGGAATTGCCGTTACAACATTCGGAAATCTTGCAGGATTACCACTCTTTCCAGGCTCTTTGCTTCGTGCATCTATAACCATAACGCCACCATCTGAGATTCTGATATCGCGACGCGGATCGGTATTTGCAGCGGCCAACCACACCATATCATAATGGGTTGACGATTGCGCTGAAATATCAAAGATAACCACGAAGTTGACCCCCGACACATTAACCTCAGTGCTAGAGAGTGAGCTAGGAGCAAAGATCACAAGTGTCGACCACTCCTCTACCAAATCCTCATTATAGATAACTCCCTCCTCTTTTTTGTACATTAGACTCTTTCGAGTGAGCTCCTTCGAAGAGGATGTTGTTGTGAGATCAATCGCCAATTTTCCGCCAAAACCCATCGTTGCAGTTGTGTGGTCAAGCACATCATATACACCCTCGCTTCGAACGACCGATCTTTTTAGATCGACATTTCGAAGCAGCGTGGCTAGCTGCGAGTTATCGCGGATATCGGTCTCGTGTCGAGCGATAATGAGATACTTATTAAACATCATCTGTCCTGCTCCCCACATCGACTGTATAACTTTGTGAGCCTGCCCCTCATATCGCCTCTCGATCGAGAGTATTGCGATGTTATGTGCAGTGCCAGCTGGTGGCATAGTCATATCGCGTACCTCGGGCTGCATCACAAAACGTATCGGAGAGAGGAAGATTCTCTCGGTAGCCATTGCAATATAGGCATCCTCTTGAGGTGGAACACCGACAATTGTCGCAGGGTAGATCGCATCTCGTCTGTGGGTGATTGCTGTGACATGGAACTTCGGATATAGATCTGTTAGGGAGTAGAATCCAGTGTGATCTCCAAACGGCCCCTCCACGATCTTCTCCTCTGTAGGGTCTATATACCCCTCAATTACAAAGTCGCAATCCTCTGGCACATAGATATTATTGGTGATTGACTTCACCAATCGAACCTTTTTGCGACGTAGGAATCCAGCCAACAGATACTCATCCATATTGTCGGGCATTGGTGCTGTTGCGGCATACGTATACGCAGGGTCTCCTCCAATTGCAACCGATATAGGCATCTTCTCGCCACGCTCTTTGTAGGCTTCGTAGTGACGTGCTCCAGTCTTATGTAGATGCCAGTGCATAGCGGTGGTCTTGTTGTCTAATACCTGCATGCGATACATTCCCACATTGCGTTGCCCACTATTTGGGTCTATGGTGTTGACTATCGGAAGGGTTACAAATCTGCCTCCATCGTGTGCCCAACACTTTAGTATTGGGAGCTCCGACAACTTTACATCATCACCTCGAAGTATAACCTCCTGACAACTCCCCTTCGAGGATGATGTTGAGGGTAGCCACTGAGCGACATCTGCCAATATCGGCAAGGCTCGTAGCTTATCCATAAAACCATTTTTCGGAGCTGTAGCCTCTCTCAGAAGTGCATCAATACGAGTTGTTAGATCCTCTAACTTCTCAATTCCAAGGGCAAGGCAGATCCTACGCTCCGACCCCATCATATTTGTTATTACGGGGAATTTGGTCTTGGTATTCTCGAATAGCAGAGCCTTTCCACCTCCTACACTCTTACTCACGCGGTCGGTTATCTCGCTGATCTCCAACTCTGTGTTGACGGGTGTTTTTATGCGTAGAAGCTCTCCAGCTTGTTCAAGTGTCGTTATAAACTCTCGTAGATTCTTATACATTATACTCTCTAATTATTTAGTGCCCTATAAAACATACATTACTTTTCCAGCAGTCCCATTTGAGATACGAAATTGAAAATTTCGTCATCCTGAACTTGTTTCAGGATCTCTGTAAATAATCTGAAACACTGATAGTTAGGGATCCTGAAACAAGTTCAGGATGACGACTCTTTCAGAGTCGAAACGAGGTGCCAATACAAATTGTAAACTTTTATCGGACACTAATAAATCAAGTTCAGGATGACGTTCCTTTCGGAACGTATCTCAAATGGGACTGTCACAAAATTTTTACCGAACACCTAACTCTCTATATTGGTAAAGTTGATTGCGGAGTCTTGGGGTAAATCCAGCCTCGCGAATTGCTCTTTGAATCCCTTTGGCATCGAAGTGGTGGTCAGCACCTGCGGAACTTACAACATTCTCCTCGATCATGATTGACCCAAAGTCGTTAGCTCCAGAGTGGAGTGCGATTTGAGCTGTAGCCTTTCCAACTGTCAACCATGACGCTTGGATGTTTCGGATGTTGTTGAGAATCAGTCGGCTCGCTGCAATTAGACGGATATACTCCAATGGCGAAAAGTGAGATTTAACCCCCTCAGCTTCGAGCCGCGTCCCCGTTGAGTGGAAGATCCAAGGGATAAAGGCGATAAATCCCCAATTCCCATCTGCACACTCCGACTGTAGATCTCGGATCTTAAATAGGTGCTCTACTCGATTTCGAGCCGTCTCAATATGACCATACATCATCGTTGCCGAGGTCGGTAGATTTAGTTGGTGCGCCTCTTGCATAACAGATATCCACTCTTCAACTGTTGGTTTTGCTGGTGATATACTCTTTCGAACCTCTTGAACGAGAATCTCTGCACCCGCTCCAGGAAGCGACTCTAATCCCGCAGCTCTCAATCTTTGGAGTGTCTCTAAGGTCGAGAGTGAACTGATACGAGCAATATGAGAAACCTCTGGAGCTCCAAGTGCATGGAGTTTAACATCGGGATACTCACTTTTCAGAGCCCTAAATAGCTCCTCGTAGAATGTTATATCTAGTTTGGGGTGCATTCCACCTTGAAGCAGAAGTTGATCTCCTCCAAGCTCCAACATTCTATCTATTTTGGTTCGATACTCCTCTATTGTGGTGATGAAATGTCGATCTTTTTGGTGTGGCTTGCAGTGAAAATTACAAAATTTACACCCCGAAATACAGACATTCGTAATGTTGACATTGCGATCAATCTGCCATGTCACAACACTTTCGTCCGCCACCACAGAGCGTCGACGCTCATCGGCAGCGGCAGCCAATTCAGCTAGAGGGGGTCTCTCATATAGAGCATACCCCTCCTCCAAAGTGAGTGATTCGCCTCGTGCGGCACGATCTAAAATATCCATTCTACAGCTTGCTAACTAGAGTGAAATCCAATAATCTCTTGTCAAGGTCGGCACTCTTGATCTTGACCCTAACAGCATCTCCAAGGGTGAATGTCTCGCGAGTAGATCGCCCAACGAACTCATAGTTTTGTTCGTCAAATTGGTAGAAATCATCACCTAACTCTCTTACAGGTATCATACCCTCGATGTGAGTATCATCCACCTCGACAAATAATCCCCACTCTTTCATGCCTGAGATATGACCATCAAACTCCTCGTCCATGCGATCTTTCATAAACTCTACAGCCTTATACTTTATAGATGCACGCTCTGCATTTGCAGCGATAACCTCCCTCTCCGAAGAGTGCTTCGAAAGATCCTCCATATCATCCTTCGATGCCGACTTTCCATCTGCAAGGTAGTGAGCCAAGAGCCTGTGAACCATCATATCGGGGTATCGGCGAATTGGCGATGTGAAGTGTGTGTAGTATGGAAATGCGAGACCATAGTGCCCGATGTTTTCGGTTGTGTAGATCGCCTTAGACATCGAACGGATCGCCAACATCGATACTACATTCTCCTCTGTAGAGCCCTTGATTTTATCTAGTAGCTTATTGATTTCGCGTGCCACCGCAACCCCTTTCGTCGCCTTGAAGTAGTGTCCAAAGCGTAGAATGAACGATCTAAACGACTCTAGGCGTTCGCTGTCTGGTTTGTCGTGAACTCGATATACCATTGTGCGAGCACGTCGACGTTGAGCCCCCTGCTTAAATGAGCAGAACTCCGCTACACGACGATTTGCAAGTAGCATAAACTCCTCGATCATCTTGTTTGACTCCTTTGCCTCTTTGGCGTAGACTCCGATTGGATGCCCCTTTTCATCGAGGTCAAACTTCATCTCCTCGCGCTCGAATCCGATAGCTCCAGCCTTGAAGCGTTTTTTGCGCATTATCTGGGCTAAACGATTGAGGGTCAAAACCTCATCTTTGTAGTCACCCTCAGCCCCCTCGATAATCTCCTGTGCCTCGGCATATGTAAATCTTCGATCTGAGTAGATCACCGTACGTCCAAACCACTCCTCTAAAATATCGCATTCGTCGTTCATCGTAAAGACTGCCGAAAAACATAAAGACTCTTCGTGTGGACGAAGCGAACACAACTCATTCGATAACCTCTCTGGCAACATCGGAATTGTGCGATCCACCAAATAGACCGAAGTTGCACGCGCTTGAGCCTCCTTCTCGATCGCCATTCCTGGTTGGACATAATGGGTCACATCGGCGATATGAACACCAATCTCCCAAACTCCATCCTTGATCTTTTTGACCGATAGAGCATCATCAAAATCTTTTGCATCGGCAGGGTCAACGGTGAATGTTACGGTGTCGCGGAAATCACGACGCTCAGCATAATCTTGTTTCGTAACAGCTCCATCAATTGCTTCAGCCTCAGCCTCGATCTGTGGTTCGAAGTTGTATGGTAGGTCATACTCTGCGAGTATTGCGTGCATCTCGGTGTTGTTGTCTCCAACAGCTCCCAATATATCAACAATCTCACCCGTCGGGCTCTTTGTGCCAGCTACCCACTCCTTGATTCGGAATGCCACCTTTACACCATCCTCCAAATTAGGATAGTCGTGTCGGCTTATGTAGGTGTCGTATGGCATATTGCGTGAAGTCGACCTAATAAAGATATGGTTTGGTTTCACCTCTGCAACACCTATATATACCTTCTTGCTACGCTCCAAAATAGCTACGATCTCACCCTCCGCACTGCGATTTCCCTTTGGTGCACGTGTCACTACAATCTCCACAATATCTCCATGAAGAGCGTTCATCGAGCGGAAAGAGCTAATATGAACATCGCTCTCCAAGATATCGCTTATAACAAAAATAACCCCCGATTTCGCAACATCAACACGACCCACAACACGTGGTCGCTCCGATGCCGTTAACTGGAATCTACCTCTGCTGGTCTCACGAACGATCCCCTCTTGCTCCAACTCACGTAGGATGAATAGCGTCTCGCGACGACCGCTCTTATCTGACATACCGACAGCACCTGCTAGGTGTTTCAGTGCAAATTTATTGCTTGGCTGCTCCCTCATAAATTCAAGGATAAACTCCTTAGGGTTAACAGCATACTTTTTACTCTTCTGTCTCATAATTTGTAATTTTTCGGGCAACAGACAACATAAAATCTATTCCCACATTTATAGCCCCCTCATCGGGGCAAAAGGTTGAGGTGTGGGGTGTCCCTGGACTTGGCCCAGCCCCCAAACGGTAGAATAGCGATGGGTATCGCGTGGTGTAGAATCCAAAATCTTCGGATGTGGTGCGTAGCTCCAACGGCTCTACGCTATATTTTGTAGAGGCTAGGGCAATTGCCATCTTGGTGAGTTCAGCATCATTTACCACACAAGGGAAGCCATGGCTAATATCAATGTCTATATCTATTCCATCGTATTTCGCCTCAATTGCGGAGCATATTTCACCAATTTTAACCTTTATCGCTGCACGCTCCGCCTCGTCAAATGTCCTCATAGTACCCTCTAAATAGACACTTGCAGGGATCACATTTGTAGCACCATCGGCAAGCACCTTGCCAATTGATAGCACCATATCCTCACGGTTTAGATCGACCAACTCCAGAAGTAGAGCTGATGCCGCCTGAACAGGATCTTTTATCTTGTGGCGCATAGCTCCATGTCCACCAACACCATTCACCGTAAAGCGCAACTCATCGCTCGAAGCCATATACTTTCCAGCCCTAAAGCCCAAACGACCAACCTCAAACTGCCCCTCTACATGTTGCCCAACAACCGCCACAACATCATAATTAGCAAATGGATCCTCTGCAAGGATATATGAAGCACCTCCAGGGTTTCGCTCCTCGCCTGGTTGGAAGATCCCAAATATCGTACCCTCAAAATTGTGAGACTTGTTCAACTCCAAAAGCACACCATAAAGCACACCAGCGTGCATATCGTGTCCACATGCGTGCATCACCCCCTCATTCTCCGACGAGAATTGAAGCCCCGTAGCCTCCGTTACAGGTAGCGCATCAATATCAGCTCGAAGCACAAGAGCTTTTTTTAGATCTCCGCACCCCTCTATCTTCGCTAAAATTCCAGTGTTGGCGATTGAGCGGTGTTCGATTCCAGCTGTTGTTAGGGCAGTCGAGATATATTTTTGTGTGGCGTGCTCCTCAAACGATAGTTCAGGGTAGCGGTGTAGATGTCGCCTAAATGTTATTGGGTCAATTGTTTCCATATTATAGTTGGTGCGTTAATTTTTTTATTAGTCCCTCTTGAGATACGAAATTGAAAATTTCGTCATCCTGAACTTGTTTCAGGATCTCTGCATTATTTGTCAGTATATTACAGTGGTAGTATTATTATTTGCAGAGATCCTGAAACAAGTTCAGGATGACGAATCCTTTGGATTCGATAACGTGGTACCAACAAATCTATTCCATACTTTAAAAGAGTGCTTTTGCGATCTGTTGAATGTTATTTGTCCTCGACATCGTGTAGAAGTGAAGCACAGGAGCTCCTGCCGCCATCAATTCACGCCCTTGAGCAATTGCCCACTCGATACCGATTTCGCGAACTGCCGCTGGATTATCTCTACTCTTCTCAACCTCGTGTATCAATGCGTCGGGCATCGTAATCGAGAATGTCTCAGGAAGAATCGAGAGCTGTCGATAGGTCGAGAGTGGCTTTATGCCAGGGACAATCGGAACTGTGATACCAGCCTCGCGACACAACTTTACAAACTCAAAATATCGCGCATTATCATAAAAGATCTGAGTCACAATATATCCAGCCCCTGCATCGACTTTGGCTTTGAGGTGCTGAATATCACTCTCTAGACTCTTCGCTGCAAAGTGCTTTTCGGGGTATCCTGCAACACCAATCGCAAAGTTTGTAGAATGGGTATCGTCGCTCTCTGAATCAATAAATTCACCTCGATTCATCGCCGATATCTGCTTTACCAACCCTAGTGCGTGGCTATGTCCTCGTTGGTGTGGCATAAATTGACGCTCATTTTGTGAGCGGTCACCCTGCAACGCCAATACATTGTGAATCCCCAAGAAATCCATATCTATAAGTGCATCTTCGCAATCGTACCTCGAGAGTCCGCCACAAATTAGGTGTGGCACGGTCGGAACTCCATATCTACTCTGAAGTGCAGCCGATACCCCGACAGTGCCAGGTCTGCGACGTACAATATGCCAATCAATAGAGCCATCCTCCAATACCGACTCCTTGATCCCCTCGCGGTGGAATGTTATATTTATGTATGCTGGATCAAACGCCATAAGTGGGTCGATCGCCTCGATAATTCGGTTGAGCCCTGCCCCTTTGAGTGGCGGAAGTAGCTCAAATGCAAATCGTGTGCGACCCTCTTTTTGGGCTTGCGCTATAATATCTGTTACTAACATCTTAAATGTTGTTTGGTATTAGTCTTTTTATCTCCTCTACGCTTTTGCCTCTTCGAGTGGCGTAATCCTCTAACTGCTCCTCTGAGATCGCTCCGACCGAGAAGTACTTCCCATCGGATAGCATCAATCCGCAGAGTGACTCCCCTGGTGAGATCATATAGTTCTCGGACAGAGTCATATAGGTGGTCATCGGAACACTCAATAGTTTGAATATATCGCTCTTTAGTGAGTGGTCGGGTGTTGCAGGGTAGCCAAAGGCGACTCTTACCCCTCGATAATCATCCGCAATCATCTGCTTTGGTGAGAGCTCTCCACCCTTTTCGTATCCCCACATCTGCCCCCTCACAAATGAGTGAATGCGCTGTGTGAATGCCTCGGTCAAACGGTCAGCCAGCAGCTTAGCCAACATCGCTGAGTACTCATCACCCTCATCTTTAAATCTCTTTGTTAACTTCTCAAGACCCATTCCAGCTGTTGCAGCGAAACATCCGATGTGATCCCCCTTTTTAGCAACGAAGTCGGCGAGTGAAATATTTTGTTCTCCACGCGTTTGATTGCGTAGCATCGCAAGTCTATACTCTCTGTTTTTGGTGTCGGTTACAACTATATCATCCCCCTCGCTTCGTGCAGGGAGTAGAGCGACAACAGCCTGTAGCGTGAGAGAGCGATCTCGTTTGATCTGCCCCAAAAGCTGTTGAGCATCATCGAATAGCTTTTTAGCCTCTTCGCCATACCTCTCGCTCTCGAATATCTCGGGGTAGCGACCCTTAAGCCCCCACGCTGGGAAGAAGAAGTTCCAATCTATGAGTTGCTCAACATCTGCAATGTCAAAGTCAGGAAAGACCAGTTTTCCTGTGTGGAGAGGCTTTACAACCTCTTTTTTTACCTTTGCAGCTTTGCGAGCCTCCGCCAACGGTAGTATTTGTCGGTTGCGAACTGTTCGCTCATACTCCTCTCTTATCATCTCTTGTCTCTCTTTTATTTGTGCAACGTATGCCTCCCTCTCATCTCCAAGTAGCATCGACAATATCTTTGGGTTGTCACTTGCATTGTGAGCGTGGATCACAACGCCCGAATAGTGTGGTGCAATCTTCACTGCGGTGTGTATTGGCGATGTCGTAGCTCCTCCAATTATGATTGGAATTTGCAACCCTCTCGCTTCGCACTCCGTAACTACACGAATCATCTCATCCAACGATGGAGTGATAAGACCACTCATACAGATCACATCAACACCCGACGAAGCAGCCTCATCGACAATTCGTTTGGTGTCGACCATAACCCCAAGATCCTCAATCTCATAGCCATTGCAAGCCATAACCACCGAGACAATATTCTTTCCAATATCGTGAACATCGCCCTTAACCGTTGCAATTAATACTCTGCCTGCTGAGCTTGTGCCTCCACAATTTAGAGCCTCGATATGTGGCGTGAGCACCGATACAGCGCGTTTCATCACACGAGCCGTTTTAACCACCTGAGGCAAGAACATCTTACCCTCGCCAAAGAGCCTTCCGACATGCTCCATCGCTGGCATCAATAGCTCATCTATCACCCTCATTGGAGCTCCTAGTTTCTCGTAGCCCTCGGCTGTATCCTCCTCGATATAGTCGACAACACCCTTCAACATTGCATGTTCGATTCTCTGCTCTAGCGGAAGAGATCGCCACTCTGCAACGCTCTTTTCTGCCACTTTTTTCGCTCCGTTTTGGGTTGACTTCATCTCTTCAGCAAGCTCGATAAGTCTCTCCGCTGCATCGGCTCTGCGACACAATATCACATCCTCGACACGTAAAAGTAACTCTGGCTCAATCTGATCGTAGATCTGTAGCATCTGAGCATTTACAATCGCCATATCCATACCCGCCTCAATCGCATGGTACAAAAATACCGAGTGCATAGCCTCTCGAACAGCGTTGTTCCCTCTAAATGCAAACGATAGATTGCTCACTCCGCCCGAAACCTTTGCGTATGGCAGACTCTCCTTGATCCAACGTGTTGCATCAATAAACGCCTTTGCATAGCTGTCGTGCTCCTCTATTCCAGTCGCCACAGCCAATACATTTGCATCAAAAATTATATCCTCGGCTGGAAATCCAGCATCTGTTAATAGTTTGTATGCACGTTCCGCAACCTCGATCTTTCTCTCGTAGGTGTCGGCTTGCCCCTGCTCATCGAACAACATAACAACGGCAGCTGCTCCCATTCGATGAATCTCCATCGCCTTCGTTAGAAACTCAGCCTCCCCCTCCTTGATCGAGATTGAGTTTACTATGCTCTTGCCCTGCGCAACCTTTAATCCTCGAAGCAGAACACTCCACTTCGAAGAGTCGACCATAATTGGGATCTTTGCAATCTCAGGCTCGGATGCCATCAAACATAAGAAGTGGTGCATAGCCTCCTCTGCATCGATCATTCCATCATCCATGCAGACATCTATAATCTGAGCTCCTGCATCGACTTGAGCGCGTGCCACAGATAGAGCCTCTTCGTAACTGCCCTCGCGAATGAGTCGAGCGAACTTTGCAGAGCCTGCAACATTACACCTCTCACCTATATTAATAAAGTTGCTCTCGCGAGATATTGTCAATGGCTCTAATCCGCTAAGTGTTGTTGAGTGTGTCGCCTCCTTGATCTTTCGAGGCTCGTATCTCTTAATTAACTCATTCAGGCGGCGAATATGCTCTGGAGTTGTTCCGCAACATCCTCCGATTATATTTATAAACCCTTTGCGAAGATACTCCTCTACATCTGTGCAGAACATCTCAGGAGTCTCATCATAACCACCCATAACATTCGGAAGTCCAGCGTTTGGATGAGCCGAAACGGGACATGTCGCAATGAGAGATAACCTTTCGAGGTATGGCTCTAGATCCTTTGCTCCAAAGGCGCAGTTGAGACCTATCGACAATAATTTTACATGTGTCAATGAGTTGTAAAATGCTTCGATAGTCTGCCCTGCCAATGTGCGACCACTCGCATCTGCCAGTGTCCCCGATGCCATTGTTGGGATTACACGATCTATCTCTCGTCCAACCATATCAATAGCGTAGAGTGCCGCTTTGGCGTTGAGTGAGTCGAATATCGTCTCGATAAGGATCAGGTCAGCTCCTCCATCCATTACACCTCGTATCTGTATAGCATACCCCTCTACCAACTCGTCGAAATCAACCTCGCGAGCGGCTGGATCAGCGACATCTGCCGACATCGAAGCGGTGCGATTTGTTGGCCCAAATGATCCAGCGACAAATCTAGGTTTTTCACCCTCAAACTCATCTGCAACGCGTCGCGCAATAGCTGCTGCGCTGCGTGAAATCTCATATGAATACCCCTCTAACCCATAATCAGCGAGTGATATTGGATGGGAGTTAAATGTGCAGGTGGTTATGATATCCGCCCCTGCCTCTAAATAATCTCTGTGTATCTGCTCTAAAATATCGGGACGCGTCAACGCTAAAATATCGTTGCATCCATTAAGTTCATGCTCCCACGTTGCAAATCTCTCACCGCGGAAATCACCCTCGTTGAGTCCATATTGCTGTATTAAAGTCCCTGTTGCGCCATCGAGTAGTAAAATTCGCTCCTCGATCGCCTTGTAAATCTCTCTCTTCACTCTTATCTCTCAATTATTTCAATTTCGTATAACTTGCTCCAATACTTGCCAGTTACATATATCTTTTTTGTCGCTTCGTCGTAGGCTATACCATTCAAAACATCGGTTTTTGTTGTCCGTTCAGAGTGGGGTAGTAGTCCCGTAAGATTGACAACTCCAACAGTTGACCATGATTTCGGATCGATAATCACAATCTGATCTGTCATATAGATGTTAGCCCAAATCATCCCGTCGATCCACTCCAACTCGTTGATGTACTCTATTGGTTGACCATTGAAGGTTACCGTGTGTGACGAAGTTGGTGTAAAGCTCTCTCGCTCTCGAATGGTGATCTTGCTCGATCCATTGCTCATATATAGCTTGTCACCATCCGATGTCAACCCCCAACCCTCGCCCGAGTAGCGTCGGGTGTCGATCTGCTCTCCGCTCTCTTTGTGGTACATTCGCATGACCCCTTCGCGCCAAGTGAGCATATATATCGTGTCGCCAAGTATCGTGATCCCCTCTCCAAACTCACTCTTCGGGAGTGTCGCCAATGTTTTGGGTGTGCCACTCTCAAGGTCAACCTTTAGGAGCTTTGATTCACCATACATCCCTGTCCCCTCGAATAGCTCTCCATCGACAATCTGCAACCCTTGTGTGTAGCTCGATGTGGAGTGTGGGTATGTTGCCTTTACAACATAGTCGTAAAGTTTGTATCTCTCTTGCGCCGATACGCAAGAGCATGCAATCAGAAGTGTAGCAAGTATAAGTTTTATCGCTCTTATCTTCATTGTATATGTAATCTTAATTGTGTAAAAAGCAAAGATACTCTTTTATATTGGATTATAACGAATCTAACCGACAAAAGAT
>JBCQUC010000096.1:0-5368 GCA_047174275.1 Rikenellaceae bacterium
GATGAATTTTGGGCAAAATATCGCCTCGAAAATGGAATGAAGCAGATAAAAAACAGACAAATTAACGGAATTACAAAATTTCCCAACCTTTTGTGCGGGTAAAGTTAGGTATTCCAGTATCGAGGATTTCAACGCCTATGTCGAGAAGTTAGGAAAGCCAATCGAGAAGATAGTAGCAAACTATCACGTAGGAGGTTTGGCAGAGTGCGACTTGAAAAAGGTTGTAATGATAGAGCCAATGGTTAAGTTTATGAAGGGTGATATGGCGCAAGGTATGATGAAGCATTTTGCAGATGTATTCCAAGGTGCTATGGATACTCGCACAGTAGAGGTGAAAAAGAGAATCCCTCAAGTTGGTAGTCAAAAGTGGGCGGGTGTTGAGTTCGATTTCACGAAGGGTGCCGTGAGTGATTTTCCTGCATCAAGCATCAACATAGGAGGCAAAGTATATTACACTCACTTTGCACCAAACAAAAAACACCTCTCACCTTTGCAGATAACCAACCGAGAGGCAGTAGATGCAACACTTTCAGATCTCACTGAAGCTAAAGAGTCTGGATGTGAGCTATTCATCGGTTCACACGGAGAGGTTGCTTCAATAGAAGATGTCGAGTTTTTAATATCATACTTAGAGCGAGTTAAGGTGCTTCTTGCGGAGTGCGAAGATTCAGACACATTTGGGCAACGACTAATTTCAAGCTATCCACATTTAGAGGGTTATCTTAATGTTAGAGGTGTTGCACAGAACTTATATCCAAACGAGACAAAGTGCGAAGAAAAAGAGGTTTTAAAGGGCAGAATGCAGGATTACTTAAATATGATCTCAACTCAAGATATGAACATAGCAAAGGGATTGTGGGTTGACAAAAAATCAATATCTTTAATTGGAGCTCGTTCTCACTATTTCGGGTTTGACGAGATTATGAATTTTGTTGTAAACGCTTTCTCAGACATACCAAAGTTAGAGATGAGTTCAACCAGCGAAGTTGTAAATATAGCGGGGAATATGGGTTACGTACAACTTTATTGGCTGTGGGTTGAGACTGATGCTAATGGAGCAACGGGCATTGAACGAGGTAGAGAGACTCTTATATTTGAGAAGATTAATGATGAGTGGAGACTCGTTCACGTTCACTACTCACCGCTACCTAAAAAGTAATTCATTACTACAATATTTCGCTAAAAGAGGTGGCTACTGTCGGTATAGTAGCCACCTCTCGAAGTGTTTCAAACGCCACTATGGTGTGACAACCAAGGAGTTCAAAGCCGATCCGCACCTCTGCTACGCTAAGGGGGTGTAGGTTTATAGCGGAAATCCTGTGCTAATCTTAACCCTCTCCATCACAAAGATGCTCTGTAACGACCCCAACGAGTCAATATTACCCAATACGTTAATCAGGAAATTGCGGTAGTAGTTCATATCGGGTACATATATATGTAGTAGGTAGTCGAACTCTCCCGATATGTTGTAGCAATCCATCACCTCCGAAAGTCCTTGTATAGCCTCGACAAATTCGTGGGCGATGGCGGTGTTGAGATGCTTTAGTTTTACATTGCAAAAGACCTCGAAGCCTCGACCTAATTTTTCGCCATCCAACTCCGCCACATAGCGTTTGATATACCCCTCTCTTTCTAATCGCTTTTGCCGCTCGAAGGTGGGTGTTGTGCTGAGATTGACCTTTGCGGCAAGCTCTTTAACCGTCAATGATGAGTTCTCTTGCAGGATTCTCAGTATTGCCAAATCCGTGTCGTCTAGTCGTTCCATAATAATATTCTTTTTGAGGTTAAAAACCACAGTCTTGATAGTGTAAATATTCTATCTCGAATACAAAAATAGGGTTATTTTCTGATTTGTCAAAATCACTTGCGAATAATATTCTATCACCATACCTTTGTAGCAGAAAATAAAACTAAAAAAATATAAAGTTATGACACAGAGAAAACAACGTTTCGAGACAATTCAGTTGCACGGAGGACAAGAGAGCGCCGATCCTACAACAGGAGCATTGGCGGTGCCGATATACCAAACAGCATCATATAAATTCAATGATGCACAGCACGCAGCAGATCGCTTCGCCTTGCGTGATGCAGGTAACATTTACGGACGACTCACAAATCCAACGCAAGATGTATTTGAGCAGAGAATAGCAGCCTTGGAGAGTGGCGTGGCAGCTCTTGCGGTGGCGAGCGGTGCAGCTGCTATTACTTACTCAATAAAGAATATCACCCGTTCGGGCGACCACATAGTTGCGGCAAATAATCTATATGGTGGATCTTACAACCTAATCGCTCACACCCTAAAACAAGATGGTGTAAGCAGTACATTTGTCGACATTCACAACCCCGATGCCATCAAATCCGCCATTATCCCCTCCACAAAGTTAATATTCATCGAGAGCCTTGGCAACCCCAATAGCGAGATTGCCGACATCGAGACTATCGCAAATATCGCCCACGCAAATGGAATTCCACTAATTGTCGACAACACCTTTGGCACACCATATCTAATTCGTCCGATTGAGCACGGAGCAGATGTTGTCGTACACTCCGCAACAAAATTCATCGGAGGTCACGGTTCATCGCTAGGTGGTGTTATTGTCGATTCAGGCAACTTCGATTGGAGACAAAGCGACAAATTCCCAAACCTTAGCACTCCATCGCCATCATATCACGGTGCGGTATTTGCGGAGGTTGCAGGTCGTGCGGCCTTTGTGGTACATATCCGTGCAGTGTTGTTACGAGACACAGGAGCTGCGATCTCTCCTTTCAATGCATTTACACTGTTGCAGGGTCTGGAGACGCTTTCACTTCGAGTTGAGCGACATATCTCCAACGCACTAAAAGTGGTTGAGTATCTGCAATCGCACCCAAAGGTGAAAAACATCTACCACCCACTACTCACACAAAAGGAGCTTTATGCGAAGTACTACCCAAATGGCGCAGGGTCGATATTCACATTCTCCATTGAGGGTGGCGAGGAGTCGGCTTGGAAGTTTATTGATTCATTAGAACTCTTCTCGTTAGTAGCTAACGTAGCTGATGTCAAGTCGTTAGTGATCCATCCTTACACAACAACCCACTCGCAGCTTACCGCCGAGGAGTTGCTTTCGCAAGGGGTAACACCATCGTCCGTACGCCTATCAATTGGCACGGAGCACATCGAGGACATTATCGCAGATTTAGATAACGCATTTAAAAATATATAAGATGAAACGAATAGCACAACAGATCACTGATCTAATTGGAAACACACCGCTCATAGAGCTACATCGCTTTGCCCCTGAGGCAAACATCATTGCAAAATTAGAGTCATTCAACCCCTCAAGTAGCGTCAAGGATCGCTTGGCAAAGGCACTCGTAGAGGATGGTGAACGCAGAGGAGTATTGAATAGCAACACCACAATCATCGAACCTACAAGCGGAAACACAGGTATTGGATTGGCGATGGTGGCGGCATCACGAGGTTACAAACTCATACTCACGATGCCCGAGACGATGAGCATTGAGCGCAGAAAATTGCTCTCGGCTCTTGGTGCGCAGCTTGTTCTCACACCAGGAGCAGAGGGGATGAAAGGTGCAATCAAACGAGCCGATGAGCTTAATGCAGAGATTGAAAACTCCGCAATACTCAGACAGTTTGAAAATCGAGCAAACCCCGAAGTTCACTACCACACAACAGCTGAGGAGGTATGGCTAGACACCGATGGCGAGGTAGATATCCTCATAGCAGGAGTCGGCACAGGTGGTACAATCAGCGGCACAGGCAAAAGACTCAAGGAGCTAAATCCATCGATAGAGGTGATAGCTGTAGAGCCTGCATCGTCACCAGTTCTTACCGAGGGCAGAGCTGGGGCACATAAAATTCAAGGTATTGGAGCAGGATTTGTTCCAAAGACTTATGATAGCTCAGTCGTGGATCGAGTCATCACAGTTGAGAATGACGAGGCATTTGCAGCCTCTCGAAACGTTGCACTCAGCGAGGGTGTCTTAGTTGGAATATCATCAGGTGCAGCACTCCACGCAGCACAGCAGGTCGCATCGCAAGAGGAGAATCGTGATAAAATGATAGTGGTAATTCTTCCTGACAGTGGCGAGCGTTATCTCTCGACAGAACTATATTAAGATTCGTGCGATTTGCAGAAACCAGCACAAGGTAATAGCACGACAAAAGAGCATAGCGTTCGTAAGTTAACGGATATGCTCTTTTTGATACTAATTTATCAATCGAGATGATATATCAACTATCTCGCCTCGCTCAATACGATATAGGCGTTGATTGGTCGATGGAGAATCCAAACCACCCAAAGCACTCTGATAGCTACCTATCTTAATGTAGTCAAAGTTCGCTCTGTCTACTTCAGCCGAGAGTTCATCTCGACCTGAGTACCAACCAACTTTGATCTGAGGGTAATTGTCCTTTACAAATTTTGCTAATCGAGAGACCTCATAAGGCTCACGATCACCACCCATAAAGGAGATGCAACTTATCATATCGTTGCGAGTAATCAGCTCTGTAATAGACTCCTCTGAAAGCTCCTCACCAATATCACCAGCTAAGTAAGATGAGTGGCAACCCTCACAAGCGCAAGGGCAGCCACTGATATTCACAGCTAAGGTAATCTCATCGGGAATCTCCCTAAAGACCACCTTTGTGTCGGTGTACTTTAGCATTGCGGTTTGTTGTAGATGCGTTTTGCAGCCTCCACTCTACGTCCCTTGCTGAATCCCTTCACCGGACGCAGGTAACCAATAATTCGAGTCCACCACGTAATATCTTCGCCACCACACTTAGGGCACTTCTTGATAGGCGATTTAGTGATATAACCGCACTTGTCGCAGCTACTATTCGGGATATTGAATGTAAAGTATGATGTACCCTCCTTGATGGCAATATCCATCACTTTTAGATACTGGAATACCTAACTTTACCCGCACAAAAGGTTGGGACGGAAAAAAAACTTACCTTTATCAATTATGGGAATAAAACATTATGACAAGCAGTTCAAGGAACGAGCAGTCAAATTAAGTTATCAGCGTAGCAGTATCTCGCAGGCTGCACGCGAATTGGGCGTATCTGATAGCCAGCTCAGTAAGTGGCGAAAAGATTATGCCGCATATGGCGAGAACTCATTTCCAGGACGTGGTGTTGAACGTCTCACCGATGAGCAGCGAGAGATAAAACGCCTTCAGAAAGAGCTAAAAGACAAAGAGTTAGATCTTGAGATACTAAAAAATGCGATAGCCTTCTTCAGCCGAGCCGACAAGTAAAATATCAGTTTATGGATAGATTCAGATATAAATATAGTGTCGTGAAGATGGCTTCTCGCTTGCAGGTCAGCGTGCGCTCGTATTATGATTTTCGTCGTGG